>JAODMV010000282.1 GCA_025464875.1 Arthrobacter sp.
CCTTGGCGGCGGGGCGGTCCTGCTCGCGGTGCGGGGCGCCGTCGGGGGCGCCGACGATGGAGTACTCGGGCGAGTTTTCGCCGAAGTAGATCCGGGGCTGGTACGTCTGGTCATTGCCGAGCACACCAGTGGACGGGATGCCGGCCTGCAAGAACTCCGGCTTGCCGTCAGCAGTGAACTTGTTGCCCTTCGCGGCGACCACGCCGTAGCCGTGGGTGTAGACGACATGGCGGTTCAGCCATGACTGCTGGTTGGCGCTGAGCCCCTCCGGGTTCAGTTCACGGACGGCGATGACGGTGTCCTGGACCTTGCCGTCCACTTCGTAGCGGTCCACGTTCAGCGCCCGGGGGAACTGGTAGTACGGCCGGTACTGCTCAAGCTGCGAGAACGCGTCGGAAATCAGGTTCGGGTCCAGCAGACGGATGTTCTCGGTGGTGCGGGCATCCGGGGCCAGGGCGCCGCTGGTGGCGGTGGTCGTGGCGTTGTAGCGCTTTTCCTGGATCTTATCCAGGCCGTACGCCGCGCGGGTCATGTTGATGTTCCGCTCGATGTACTGCTTCTCGAGGGTCTGCTCGGAGGGCCGGACCTGGAACTGCTGGATGACCCAGGGGTACACGCCGCCGGCCAGGATCGAGGTGATGACGAGCATGGCGGTGCCGATCACCGGCAGCCGCCATTTGCCGATGACCGCCGCGACGACGAACAACACGGCGACCAGCAACGCGGCCACGGCCAGGATGGACTTCGTCGGGATGACCGCGTTCACATCCGTGTACATCGCACCGGCCCAGCGCACGCCGCTGTTCTGCACGGCGGAGTAGCGGTCCAGCCAGAAGTTGATGCCCAGCAGCAGCAGGAACGCCGCACCGGTAACGGCCAGGTGGATCTGGGCGGCGCGGCTCGTGAAGATGCCCCGTTCCATGATCCGGATGCTGCCGTACAGGTAGTGCGTCAGGATGCCCGCAATGCCGGCCACGATGGTGACACTGATCAGGAAACCCGTGACGAAGCCGAGAAACGGCAGGGTCATCAGGTAGAAGCTGATGTCCAGGCCGAACTGTGGATCGTTCTGGCCGAAAGGCTCCTGGTTCAGGAACAGGAGTACCTTCTGCCACTGGCTGGCCGCGGCGCTGCCGGCGAAGAGCCCGAACAGCACCGGCAGGCCGATCATGACCACGCGGCGCACCGGTTCCAGCTGAACCTGGTAGCGGTTGAGGTTGTCCCGGATTTCCGAATCAGGGGCGTAGACCGGACGCGCGTGGTAGGCGATCCGGATGGCGAAGAACACGGCGGCGAACATGAGGGCGAAGCCGGCCACGAAGATGGCCATCCGCGCCAGGTTTTCGGTCAGGAAGACTTCAAAAAAGCCCAGCTGCTGGTACCAGAGGACATCCGTCCAGACACTGGCGAAGAAGATGAATCCGACCACGATCAGGGCAACGACAATCAACGTCGGCGTCAAGGCGCCTCGTCGTGTCTGGGGCCTTCCGGGCGGGACGGTGCTGGCGGGACGGGACAAACTCGGTACCTCATAGCTGGTCGTCAAATACTGGGTTTTTAGTTGTGTCAGTGCGGTGAGTCGGTACGTGTAAAGACGTGTTGATGCATTCTATCGACTGCCGCCCCCGTCGTGGCAGGGCAGGGCCGCCGTCATAAGTGCCACGAGCGACGGTAGAGCTTAGTTCCGGGGTCGGGCTAGTTTTTGGTGCAGACCGGCAGCCCGGAGGTGTCCCCTCCCGACGCCGCCAGTTCGACGGCTTTCCTCGCCCCGGCCAGGTTCTCGACCCTCACCACCTGCAGGCCCTCCGGGATGTGGCCAACCACGTCGTCGCAATTTTCGGCCGGGGCCAAAAATATGCTGGCTCCGGCGGACCGCGCCCCGTGCATCTTCTGGCTGACCCCGCCGATGGGGCCCACGACGCCGTCGGGGGTGATGGTCCCGGTCCCGGCGATGTGCTTGCCTCCGGTCAGGTCCCCGGGGGTCACGGTGTCGATGATCCCGAGGGCGAACATCAGCCCCGCGCTGGGGCCTCCCACCTTCTCCAGGGAGATCTTGACCTCGAAGGGGAACTTGAACTTGTACTGCAGGATCACGCCGAGGACGTAGCGGCCGGCCTCGGTCTTGGTCGGCGTGATGCTGACCGGCACCGTGCTGCCGGCCCGGTCCACCACGACCGTGACCGGCTTTCCGTTGCCCGCTGCCAGTTCGGACTGGACGACGCTCAGGGCGGTGATCGGCTGGTCATTGATGGAGAGCAGGACGTCCCCTGCCTGGAGCTTTCCGCTGGATGCGGAGCCGTCCGGGAGGTCGGCGACTTCCATTTTCTGCTCGAACGGAATATTGACTTCCCTCAGGGCCGCGGCGACGGCGTTCTCCTGCGAGGTCGCCATCGCGACGGCGCTCTCCTGCTCGGACTGCTCCTTCGTCAGGCCGCTGGGGAAGACCAGTTCCTCGGGGTAGACGGCTTTGCTCCTGTCCAGCCAGGCGGAGAAAGCCTCGAGGGTACTGACGGGGCCGTTGGGCCCGCCGTCGACGTACACCGTGGTCAGGTCCAGGCTGCCCTTCGCGGGATAGGCCTCGTGGCCGGCGATGCTGATGACCGGCTTGCCGTTGTCCTGGCCGAGCGTGTTGTAGGTCGGCCCGGGAGTTTCGACGACATAGGGAACGGGGAGGCTCACCGCGGTGACGCCCAGGACCAATGCGAGCAGGCCGGACACGAGCATCGCAGAGGACCTCGCGTCGCGGTTACTGTTCTCCCGGGCGCCGTTGTCCCGGTTACTGTTGTCCCCGTTCCGGGGGCGGCGCGGTCCGCCGAGGCGGGCCCTTCGGCCCCGGTCCCGGCCGGCCGCCGGATCGCTGTCGGGCTGCTCGCCCTGGGTAATCGTCAATGAAGGACCTCTCCGTGCCGGCGCCGGTGGGCCCTGCGGACCCGGGAACGGCGCACCGCGGCCACAGCCTGGACCGAGGTTGCCGCCTGCAAATATTACAGCTTCCAACACTACGCGCTCGGCCGCGCGGATGGCTCTTTGCCTACAGCGAACGTGGCACGGTTACGGCAGACAGGGCCTTCTGCCGGGGGAACCGTGAAGTTGAGAAACAGCCACTCCGACGATCGGCGGGATCATGACCTCCAACCCACTAAATCCGTCCAACGGGGACGAGGAACCCAAGGATCCGCTGGCAGAAATGCTGAAGAACCTGATGGGCGGCCAGGGCATGGGGAATATCGACCCTGCGGAACTCGCCAAGGCCGCCGGCCTTCCCGACGACCCGAACCTCCTGGCCCAGATGTTCTCCCAGGTCCAGGCGATGATGAGTGCCACCTCCGAGGGCCCCGTGAACTGGCAGCTGGCGCACGAGAACGCCCGGCGGGTGGCCGCCAGCGGCTCCGACCCGTCCGTCACGGCCCGCCAGTCGCGCGAAATCGACGATGCCCTTCGGCTCGCCGAGCTCTGGCTCGACCAGGTCACCGGGCTGCCTGCGACCGGGCTGATCGGCAGGGCATGGTCGCGCGCCGAGTGGGTCGAGGAGACCCTGGGCACGTGGAAACGGCTCACGGAGCCCGTTGCCAACAGCATTGCCAAGGCGCTGTCCGCAGCGATGACCGAGCAGATGCCCGAGGAAATGAAGGCCATGATGGGCGGCGCCTCCTCGATGCTGCACAACATGGGCGGGGCGATCTTCGGCATGCAGCTTGGCCAGGCCATCGGCGCCCTTTCGGCCGATGTGGTCAGTTCCACCGACATCGGCGTTCCCCTCGCCGACCTCGAAATGGCGCTCCTGCCCGCCAACGTGGCGAAGTTCGGCGAAGGCCTCAGCCTGCCGGAACACGATATCCTGCTGTTCCTGGCCGTGCGCGAAGCGGCTCACGCCCGCCTCTTTGTCCAGGTTCCATGGCTGCGCGGGCATCTCCTCAGCGCCATCGAGGCGTACGCGCAGGGTATCCACATCGACACGTCGAAGATCGAGGAACTCGCGAGGGACCTGGATCCGAGCAATCCGGAAGGCATCCAGGAGGCCCTGTCCCAGGGCGTCTTCATGCCCCAGCGCACGCCCGCGCAGGAACAGGCCCTCGAAAAGCTGGAGACTGCCCTCGCGCTGGTGGAAGGCTGGGTCGACGAACTGACGGCGGCCGCCACGGAGAAGCTCCTGCCCTCGGCCGCGGCGCTGCGCGAGACGGTGCGCCGCCGCCGCGCCACCGGAGGGCCGGCCGAACATGCCTTCTCGTCCCTGGTGGGGCTCGAACTCCGGCCGCGCCGGCTCCGTGAGGCCGCCACGCTGTGGGCCTCGCTCAAGGACGAACGCGGGATCGACGGCCGCGACGCCATCTGGCACCACCCTGACCTGTTGCCCACGGCCGAGGACCTGGATGATCCGAAGGGGTTCAGTGAGCGACGGAAGCTTGCCGAGGCCAGCGGCACCGAGGTCGACGACGCCCTGCTGAAGCTGCTCAGCGGCGGCTTCGATGAGTCCGCCGCCGAAGACTCCCCGTCGTCAGCCGACGACGGGGGAACAGGCGACGGAGGAGAAACCACGCCGGACGAGGGCGGCACGCCCAAGGCCTAAGGCTTCAGCTAACTGGCCCCGGCCGGAACTTCGGTTCCGCCCGGGGCCGCGGCCTGTCCGCTGTCTGTGCCATCCGTTCCGCCAGTGCCATACGCACCGTCCGCGTCACCGGATCCGTCCGGCCCGGCGGGCGGGAGCCCGTGGGCCGTGGCGAAGGCCACGCCTTCCAGGAAGGCCTTGGCCCGCGCCGTCTCCGGATAGGCCTCCAGCAGCCGCCAGAACGCGGCGTTGTGCCCGGCGACCAGCAGATGCGCCAGTTCGTGCAGCAGGACGTAGTCGATGACCCACTGCGGCATGGGCTGAAGTTTGTCCGACAGCCGGATGGTTCCCTCCGCCGGCGTCGCCGAGCCCCAGCGCGAGTTCTGGTTGCTGACCCAGCGGACCGAGGACGCGACGGCGCGGCCGCCGAGGTACTTTTCTGAGAGTTCGGCGGCATGACGGGCCAGGGCCGCGTCGCTGCGGGGGCGCCGGCGGCCGGCGCCGCGGGCTCCCCGGGCGCCCTGGAGGCGGAGCTTCTCGAGCATCCGGTGCACCCATTCGCGTTCCTGCGCGCGGGTGAAAGAAGCCGGAATGGCGACCACCGCGGTGCCGTTTTCCCAGAACGCGGCGACCGTCCGGCGCCGCCGGGTGGAGCGGCGAACTTCCACCGGGGCGCCGTCGGAGGTTCTCAGCGGTGTGGCCGCCGGTATTGACGCCGGAACTGCCGCGGCGCTGACGCGCGGGTGGCCTGCGGGACCGGGCATCAGTGGCTGGTGCTCTCGACCAGTACCGCCAGGACGGCTTCGCCGTATTTCTCCAGCTTCGACGGGCCGACGCCGGCGAGCCCGGCCAGCTGTTCGAGGGACTCCGGACGGGCCTCGGCGATGGCGGTCAGCGTGGCGTCGGTAAAGACGACGAACGCGGGAACGTCGGCCGCGAGCGCCACTTCCTTGCGCCATTGCCGCAGCGCGTCGAACGTCTGTTCCTCGTAGCTGGGCGGGCACTGGCTGCAGCGTCCCACTTTGCGTTCGGCGCCGCTGGAGAGCATGGTCCCGCAGACCCGGCACGACGCCGGAACGGCGGCCTTCCGGCGCGGCGCGGGGCCGTTGCCGCGGATCGAGGAGCTGGCCACCGAGTCCGGGCGCAGCCCGTCCAGGAAGCGCGAGGGCTTGCGGTTGGCCCGGCCTCCGGGTGTCCTCGCGGTGGACCAGGACAGGAACAGATGCTCCCTGGCCCGTGTGATCCCTACGTACAGCAGCCGGCGTTCCTCGTCCACGGCCTCGGGAGTGTCGGCGAAGGAGATCGGCATCAGCCCTTCGCTGAGCCCCACGAGGAACACGGCGTCCCATTCGAGGCCCTTCGCAGCGTGCAGCGAGGCCAGGGTCACGCCCTGGACGGTCGGCGCGTGCTGGGCGAGGGACCGCTCCTGGAGTTCGTTGACAAAGTCCGAGAGGCTGAATTGCCCGCCCCTGCTGATCACGAGCTCGTCGGCCAGGGCCACCAGGGCGGCCAGCGATTCCCAGCGTTCCCGGAGGGCGCCGCCGCTGTGCGGCGCCGAGTCCGTGTAGCCCAGGGAGGCAACGATGTCGCGGACGAGCTGGCCCAGCGGCTCCGGCGTTGAAGTCTCCGCGGCCGCCCGGGTCGCGGCCCGGAGCTGGAGGATGGCGTCTCGGACTTCCTTCCGGGCGAAGAAACGCTCACCCCCGCGCAGCTGGTAGCCGATCCCGGCCGAAGCGAGCGCCTGTTCGTACGCTTCGGACTGGCCGTTGGTGCGGAACAGCACCGCAATCTGGCTCGCCGGGGTACCGGCGTCGAGGAGTTCGCGGACCCGCAGGGCCACCGTGGCGGCCTCGGCCTCGTCGTCGGAGCATTCGGTGAACTGCGGCACCGGGCCCGCCGGCCGCTGCGCCACAAGCTGCAGGGGCGCGGCCCAGGCCGCGTCCGCGACGGGTCCGCCGCTGCGTCTGCCCGCCAGCAGCTCGTTGGCGAGCCTGACCACCTGCGGGGTGGACCGGTAATCGCGGATCAGCTTCACCACCGTGGCCTCGGGATAGAGCGCCTTGAAGCCGAGCAGGTTTTTCGGCGAGGCCCCCGTGAAGGAGTAGATGGTCTGGCTTGCGTCGCCCACCACGCAGAGGTCGTCGCGGCCGCCGAGCCAGAGTTCGAGCAGGCGCTGCTGCAGCGGTGACACGTCCTGGTACTCGTCCACGACAAAGTGCCGGTACTGCTCCCGGACGGTCGCGGCCACCTTGGGGTCCTCCTGCAGGATGCCGACGGTGATCAGCAGCACGTCCTCGAAGTCAATCACGTTGCGGTCGGTCTTGAGGTCCTCGTAGGACTGGAACACCCGTGCGACGGCGGTCAGGTCGAAGCCGCCGGGCGTCCCGCGGCCCTGCGCCTTTTCCAGATAGTTGGCCGGCGTCAGCATGGACACCTTGGCCCACTCGATTTCGGAGGCCAGGTCCCGGATGGAGGCCCGGTCGGTGCTGAGCCTGAGCCTGCGGGCCGCCTCGGCAATCATCTGCGCCTTGTGGTCCAGCAGGTTGGGCAGGGCGCCGCCGATGGCCTGGGGCCAGAAGAACTGCAGCTGCCGCAGCGCCGCCGCGTGGAAGGTGCGGGCCTGGACGTTGCCGACGCCCAGGTCGCGCAGCCGGCTGCGCATTTCGGCGGCCGCCCGCGAGGTGAACGTGACGGCCAGAAGCCGCTGCGGGCTGTACACCCCTGAGTGCACGCCATAGGCGATGCGGTGCGTGATGGCCCGGGTCTTGCCGGTGCCGGCGCCCGCGAGCACGCACATCGGCCCCTGCAGCGTGCTGGCAACCTCACGCTGTTCGGCGTCGAGGCCGCCCAGGATGCGTTCCTCCAGGGATCGGTGGTCCGGTTCCGGGGCGCCGGCGGGGCTGCCGCCGTCGGCCTGGCTGAAGTTCAAATTCTCTATGGTCACTTTTGCTGCTCAGTCGATCGAGGGTGTCCGGTGGATGGCGCGCTGCAGTGCAACGGCTTCGCTGGGTTCAGCCATTCGGGGCTGCCCACACGGCCGTCATTCGGTCTCCTCCGGACGGTCCTGGATAACGCCGCCGTACCAGTGTTCGATGAGGGACCGTGCGATGGACAGCCTGCTGGAGATAACGATTTCGCCGCTGAGTACCGCCTCGTGCAGTTCGCTCCGGCTGAACCAGCGGGCCCGGGTCACCTCGACGCCGTCGGGCCGGGCCTCCGTGTCCGAGGTCGTGGCGGTGAAGCCGAGCATCAGCGAGGCCGGGAAGGGCCACGACTGGGACCCCAGATACTGGGATGCGGTGACCCGGATCCCGACCTCCTCGCCGATCTCGCGGATCACTGCCTGTTCGAGCGACTCCCCCGGTTCAACGAATCCGGCAAGCGTCGAGTAGTTCTTGGCGTCGAGGGGGCCGCCGCCTCCGAGCAGCAGGCGGTCGTCCGGGCCCACCACGGTGACGATGATGGCGGGGTCCGTGCGCGGGAAGTGTTCGGAACCGTCAGCCGGGCAGCGGCGGACCCAGCCGCCGGCTTCCGCTTGCGTGGCGGCGCCGCACCGTGGGCAGTGGGTGTGCGTGGCATGCCAGTTCGCGATGGCGCTGGCTTCGATGAACAGCGCGGTGTCCGTGGAATTCAGCCTTGCGGCGACATCGCGGAAGCCCGCCCACTGCGCGGAGGCGGGTATGCCGGCGACGTGGGCCTCAAACTCCTCGGCGTGGACCTCAAACTGCTCCGGGAGGACGAAAAGGATCAGCTCGGTGCCTGCGGCCAGGTCCGAGCCGGCCAGGGCCGAGCCCAGATAGATCAGGTGCTCCGGCGCATAGGGGGTGCCCTGAAGGTGCTCCGCGAGCTCTGCCGCGTCGAGGAGGACGAGGCTGTTGCCGCTGACAAGGGCCTGCCTGCCGGAAAGCACGACGGCCCGCGCGGCGCCGGAGCGAAGGAGCTCCTCCACCATCCCCGGTTCCATCCGCGCGGCGGACCCGCGGTCGACCAGCGCGGGGCGCACCGGGAGGACGGTATCGATCAGATGGTTCGCCGGCAGGCTGTGCCGCTGGGAAGAGTCGGCGACTACCCCTGCCGCCGCAGCCGTCCCGTGCTCTGTCGTCCCGTGCTGGAACGCCCTGTTCTCTGTCGTCCTGTTACCTGGTGCCGGTGACTCCGCAAGACTCATGTATCCACCGTACTGACTCCGGCGGACAATTGACATTTTCCGGAGGCCTATGTGGGCACAGGCACCCGCCCCTGTGAGTGCGGGCACGGGTGGCGGAAAACGGAATTTGCCGCGGTATTTTAGTCCTGATCTGAAGACTCGCCGTGGTGCATCGCCGTCTTGGGCGCCGCTCAATCTACCGTGGAAGCGTGAGAAGAAAACCAATCGAACTGGCAGCTGTAGCAACCGCGGCGGTCCCCGGCCTGACCCCCACCGCCGTCAGCTCTGCGCCCGACGATCCGGCGGACTTCGATTCGGCCCTCCTTCTGGACTCCGAAGGCAAACGCTGGCGCGTCCGCTCGCCGCGGCATGCCGAAGCCAGTGCCCGCCTTGAAACGGAATTCCTCGTGCTGCAGGCCTTCGCGCCCGGCATCCGGGCAGAGCTCCCGTTCCTGATGCCCACGGTGGCCGGAACCGTCCGGCAAGGCCCGCTGAGTACCTTTGTCTACTCGCATCTGGCCGGAGCCACGCGCTCGATCGAGGACCTGAGCAGCGGATCCGCCGCCCTGGCCCGGGAAATCGGGGCCGCCCTGGCGGCCATCCATGACCTGCCCCGCCACCTTGTGAGCAACGCCGACCTGCCCAGCTACACACCCAATGAGTTCCGGCAGCGCCGCCTCAACGAACTGGACCAGGCCGCCACCACCGGAAAGATCCCGCCGCTCCTCCTACGGCGCTGGGAACACGCCATGGAGGACGTGTCGCTGTGGCGCTTCAACCCCTGCGTGGTTCACGGCGACCTTCACGAGGACAACCTTCTGGTCGACGGCGACCGCGTGATGGCGGTGACCGGATGGACGGACCTGCGCATCGGCGATCCGGCAGACGACATGGCCTGGCTGGTTGCATCGAACGAGCAGGACTTTGTTAACGCGGTGCTGAAACACTACACCTCCGGCCGGCGGGACGTGCCCGATGCCCACCTGCTGCGCCGGGCGGCGCTGTCGGCCGAATTTGCCCTGGCGCAGTACCTGGTGAAGGGCCTGGCCGCCGGGGATCAGGACATGATCCACGAGGCCGAGTCCATGCTCACCGTATTGGCCGACGACGTAGCGGAACACGGCGGACAGCCCATCAGTGTCGAGCCGCTCCCCCAGCCGGCCGCGGCGCCCGAACCGGGGAGCCGGCCCGCCCCTGACGCCACCGCGGTGCCCGCGGTCAGCAAGGTGACCCTGCTTGCACCGGAGCCGGCACCAGGGCCGGCGGCGTCCCCCACCAGCAGCGCGGTGCCCGCCGTGCACGTGACACCGATCCCGCTGGACACGGACGGCGGCGGCGCAGCTACGGATGGGGCAGCGGATGACGCATCCCAGGAAGACGACGCAGCCGCGGACGACGCGCACGACAACGGCGTCGCGCCCAAAGACGGGGCCGCGCCCAAAGACGCAGCCGCGGACGACGCGCCGGAGGAGAACGCGCCGGAGGACGAGGGCGTATCCGCTGCCGAGACCGCGGACGACGCACCCCCAGAAGACGACGCTGCCACGGACCGGGACGGGGACGGCGCCGCCGAGGACACCTCGACGCAGTCGATCGCTGTGGTGCAGGCGGATTCCGCGGAGGACACCGCGACCGCCTCGATCTCGGTGGTCCAGGCGAAGTTCCCCTAGTCCGGCCGGCCGGACCGGCTAGCTTCCTTCCGCCGGGGTCACCCCCGGCGCGGGCTGGCCCAGTGCTGCGGCCACGATTTCCTCCAGCCTTTCGGCTGACCCCAGGTCGTGCGGACGGACCACCTGGTTGTCGGACACGTAGTAGAACGCGGCCCGGACGTCCTCCAGCGGCACCCCCTTGAGCCTGGACCACGCCAGGCGGTACACGGCGAGCTGGACCGCCTTGACCTTCAGCTGGGCGGCGGCGGGGCGGCGGCCGGTTTTCCAGTCCACCAGGTCCCACCCGCCGTCGGCATCCCGGAAGACGGCGTCGATCCGCCCGCGGACCACCACGTCGCCGATCCGCGTCTCCACAGGCACCTCGACATGGGCGGGGGCCCGGTGGGCCCACTCGGACTGGCGGAAGGTTTCCACCATGGAGTCCAGCCCGTAGGCCTCGTCGATGTGGTCATCGGAGCCGGCGGCCTCGCCGAGGTCCAGCATGCCGGCGGCGCCGAAGTACTCCTCCACCCAGGCATGGAAGGCCGTGCCCTTGCGGGCCGACATCCCCGGTTCGCGCGGAACGGGCCGACGCAGCCGGGCCACCACGGCGTCCGCGTCGTCTTCAAGGTCCACGAGCGTGGAAGCGGAAATGTGCCCCGGAAGGTGGACGTCCTGCGCAGCGGTCCGCCGGGAGCGGCGTTCCAGCAGGGTGGCGGCCTCCCCCGCCCAGCCCGCCGCGGGGCCGCGGAGCAGACGCCGGCGGTCCCGGGCGTCCGGGGACTCCGCCGGGGCAGGGTCCTGGGCCCCATTCCGGGCGGCGCTTCCGCCGGCCGGCGCCGGGGCGCCAGGATCCACCAGTTGCAGCACCCGGGCGGCCGCTGATTCCATCGCCGCCCGGCGCCCGGGCAGGAGCCTCAGCCGTGCCCCGGTGCGCGGGTCATAGGGCCCTTCCAGCGGGTCGTAGGGCCACACGGCGACTTCCAGCTCCGAGGTCAGCGGGCTCTCCTCCGGCAACGATTCCTCGCCCACCGACAGCGGGTGGATCTCGGCAAGGCCCTCCGCCGCGAGGCGCTCCAGTTCGGACAGGAAGGGCGACATCTCGGCCATGCCCGCCCGGGAACCGACCCATGCTGCACTCGATGCCCAGAGGACGTGCTTGGCCCGGGTGTAGGCCACATAGGCCAGCCGGCGCTCCTCGGCCTCCCCGTGGGCCTGGACCGCGGACTTGAACTGCTTCTCGGCGTCGAGCCAGCCTTTTTGGTCCGGCTGTTCGATGTCCCATTGCGGCAGGTCGGCCCGGTCTCCGCGCAGCGGCCAGGGCAGGGCGGCGCTGCCGCTGCTCCAGCGGGAGTCGCGGCTGCTGGGAAACGCCCCTGAGTTCAGGCCCGGCACGAACACGACGTCCCATTCCAGGCCCTTGGAGGCGTGCACGGTCAGGAGCTGGACGGCCTCATGGTTCACCTCCGGCGCGGCCGCGTCGAGGCCGTTTTCCTCGGCCGCAGCCGCCTCGAGCCAGGCCAGGAAGGCCAGCACGTCGATCCGCTGCGAGGTGTGCAGGAATCCGGCGGCGGCGTCCTGGAAGGCGTCCAGGTTCCGGCGCGCCTGATGGATGCTGATCCCGGGCCGGGCCGCCACCTCGATGTCCAGAAGCATGGCCCGTTCCACCTCACCGAGCAGGGTGGTGAGGTCGTCCCCCATGTAGCCGCGGAGCTGACGGAGCTCGGCCGAGAGCCGTTGCAGCCGGCCCAGGGCTTCGGGGCTCAGTTGGCGGCCGTGGGCGGAAACCCAGCCTTCGCGGGGCAGCCAGTCCAGTGCTTCGACCAGGCTGGCGGCGTCCGTGAGGTCACCCTCGATCACCGTCTCCGTGGCGTCATGGTCCGTGTCGTCGCCGTCGGAGCCGCCGGGGCGTCCCCGGCGCCGGGCCAGGAAGCTGGACCAGTCCCGGAACGCCATCAGGTCCGCCGGGCCGATCCGCCACCGTGCGCCCGCCAGCAGCCGCATCAGGGAGTCCGAGCGGCCGGGGTCGGCCAGGACCCGGAGAGTTGCGACCAGGTCGATGATTTCGGGCGTGTCCAGCAGCCCGCCGAGCCCGACGATCTCGTACGGGATGCCGCGCAGTTCGAACTCGCGCCGGACGCATTCCATCTGGGCCCGGCGCCTGCACAGCACGGCCATGGCCGGCGGTTCGGGCTCAGGCTGCGAGGCACCGAAGTCGGTCACCCGGAACTTCAGCACATCAGCCGCGATCGCCGCGGCCTCGTCCACGTCCGTGGCGAACCGTCCCATCACCACCCTGCCCTGAACCGCTGCCGGGCTTGGCTGCAGGGGCGGGACGTCGACGCTCTGGGCGGTGTCCCGGTCCCCGGCGGCGCCGGCATGGGCGGCGGCCCTGCTGAGCGGCGCGGAAATGATGTTGGCGGCGGAGAGGATGTTGCGGCCGTTGCGCCAGGCGGTGGTCAGGTACGAGGTCGGCGCGACGGCGAAGCGCGGAACCGCGCCCGCGCCGGTGAGCTCGCCCGCGGCCTCGCCGCCGACCCGGACCGGGAATTCGCGGACGAAGTGGAAGAGCTGGCCCGCGGATGCGCCGCGGAAGCCGTAGATGGACTGGTTCGGGTCCCCGACCGCCGTCACGGCGTGGCCGTCGCCGAACAGCCGGGAGAAGAGCACGAGCTGGGCGTGGGACGTGTCCTGGAATTCGTCGAGCAGCACCACCTTGTAGCGCTGGCGTTCGGTTTCGGCGGCCACGGGGATCTCGTTGGCCACCCGGGCCGCGAGGGCCACCAGGTCCCCGAAGTCGAGGGCGCCCCGGGCCCGTTTCGCTTCCGCGTAGCGGCCCACCAGCTCCGCGACGCTGGCGCGGGTGCGGAGCATGTTGCTGAGCTCGGCAGCGGCCTGGCTGGGGTTCTTCTTCGCCGTGGCCACATACGGCAGCGCCTCAAACTCGGCCACCCGCTCCTGCAGCCAGCCGCGGACCGCGGCGGGGTCCTGCAGGTGCTCGGCGCACTCGCCGGCAAGCTGGATCACCGCCTTGACCAGCGTGGACTTCGCCGCGCGGAAGTGCTCGTACTCGCCGTCAAACGCCTCCACGACCTCGCTGGCGAGCTGGAAGGACTGGGCGCCGCCGAGCAGCACCACGTCCCGTTCCACGCCGAGCCGGAGCCCGTAGTCGGACACGATCCCGCTGGCGTAGGAGTGGTAGGTGGAGACCTTCGGTTCGAGCGCGTCGGTGCTGAGCAGCCCGGCGGGAAACACCTTGTGGTCCGGGTCGGCCGCGGCGATGCGCTGCAGGGCGGCAAGCTTGGCACGGATGCGGGTGGCGAGTTCCCCGGCTGCCTTCCGGGTGAAGGTCACGCCGAGCACCTCCTCCGGCCGGACCCAGCCGTTGGCTACCAGCCACACCACCCGGTCTGCCATGGTGGCGGTCTTTCCCGAGCCGGCACCAGCAATCACGAGCCGGGGCGACAAGGGCGAGGAGATGATCAGGGACTGCTCGACGGTGGGGGTGTTCTTTTCCCCCAGCATGGCCGACAATTCTTCGGGGCTGAAGCGCGGAACGGGAAGGGACTCCGGAAGCGTTGCCGGCCTGGCGTCGGGGGTCATTCGGTAACCTGCTTTCCGCGCGCGCACAGCGGGCAGACTTCCGGCAGCCGGCAGCCGTGGCCGCCGTGTCCGCCCTTGGATGGATCGTGGCGGGCCTCAAAGGTGCTTCCGGACATCACCCGGGCGGCGTCGTTGACCAGGTCCAACGCCCAGTTCGCCTCCGGGTCCAGCGCGGCCTGCGCCTGCACCCCGGGGCTCTTGGTGGTCGTTCCCAGCTGGGCCAGGACAGCCCCTCCCGGCAGCGGCGGCGGACCGTCGTCCGGGCCCGCGAAGCCGCCGGCCAGCACGGCGGCCTGGTAGGCGCCCAGCTGCGGGTGGCGTTCGAGTTCGGCTTTTCCGGGCTGCCGTTTGCCCGTCTTGAGGTCCACAATGACCAGCCGGCCTTCGGCGTCGATCTCCAGCCGGTCGACCTGCCCGCGGAGCACCGCGGGCCGGGCGGGCCACGCCTCCTCGCCGGCCTTCGGGCCTGGCTCGAGGCCGGAGACGCCCGCGGAAAGGTCCGGCAGCTTCACCTCGAAGTCCTGTTCAACGCCCACCAGGCTCCGTCCCTCGCTGCGCATGATCAGCACGTACTGGGCCAGCTTCCGGACCATGGTTTCGGCGCGCTGGAAGTCCAGCTTTCCTTCCCAGTTGTCCTTCATCCCGAGCGCCGGCCAGCGGCGGACGAGTTCGGCCACGTATTCCCCGCCCGAGGCGTCCGGGAGGTCCTGCGCGATCGCGTGGACGAGCGTTCCCAGGCTGCGGGCGAAATCCGTCGCGGCCTCGCCGCCCGCCGCCTGGACGAACCAGTCCAGCGGTGATTTCTGGACGGTCTCGACCTTTGAGGGCGAGACGTAAACAGTGCCGCCGGGCGGGACGACTGGCTCTGCGGAGGACAGCGCGGCAAGCCCCCACCAGGTGGAGGGGTGTGCCCCGGGCACGGGGGGCTCGGCGCAGGCCAGGGTGCCCAGGACGGCGGTGGCCTCCAGGGCTTCGGCGGCGGCGTCCAGCTGGGCGTACTGGCGCAGTTCGGCTACGAGGGCGCGCAGGGTCAGCGGCCGCTCCACCGGGGTGAAGCCGCGCCGGTCCTGGTCCGGGTGCAGCGGTGCCACGTAGTCCAGGAAGGAGGACGGCTGCTCGTCTTCCGAGGAGACGGCAGTGCAGACCAACACCTCCCGGGCCCGGGAAACGGCCGTGGAGAAGCTGCGCAGCTCGTCGTAGCGGATCTCGCGCAGCCGGCTGAGCGGGTCCAGCTGCAGGGCATATTCCACCCCGTGCTCGACGGCGTCGGCAAACAAGGTGCTGCCGAGCAGTTCGCCGCGGAGCCGGGTGTTGGGCCACACGCCTTCCTGCAACCCCGGCACGATCACCACGGGCCATTCCCGGCCGGCAGCACTGGCCGGTGTCATGAGTTCCACCGCGTCCTCGAGCTGGGCCCTCGCGGCGAGGGTGTCCATCGGAAGTTCCTGGCTGAGCAGATACTCGAGGAACTGCTCCGGGCCGGAGCCGGGCAGCTGGTCCACGAAGCGTTCCGCGGTGTGGAACAACGCCATCATGGCATCGAGATCGCGGTCCGCCCGGGCTCCTGCCGGCCCCCCGGCCAGGGCCGCCTCGGTCCATCGGGCGGCCAGCCCGGTGGAGTTCCAGAGCGCCCACAGCACCGTTTCGGCGTTGCCGCCCGGTGCGTGAGCGGCCTCGCGGCCGGCCTGGATCATCCGTGCGATCCGGCGCGCCGAATGCCCCTCGATGCCGAGCATGGCCAGGGCCCCCGGCGCCAGCAGGGCTTCGATCAGCAGCGCGTCGCTGGTGCGCCCGCCGCCGCCGAGGATCTCCTCCCGCCGCAGGGACTGGCGCAGCCGCCGCACTTCGATCGAGGAGGCGCCGCCGATCCGCGAGGTCAGGAGGGAAACGGCCGACTCGGGCGTGAGCAGGGCCGGGTCAAGTGCCACCGCATAGGCGTCCAGCAGGGGCCGGACCGCGACCTCATCCCGGACGGCGGATTCGGCCACTGGAATCCGGACCGGGATGCCCTGGCCGCCGAGGTACCGCTGCAGCTGGCTGAGCTGCCCGCCGTTGCGCACGATCACGGCGATCTCTCCCAGCTCACGGCCGTCGTTCAGCTGGGCTTCCAGGATCCGCTGCGCCACATAGCGCAACTCATGGGCCGGCGACGGCAGCAGATGCGCCTCGACGCTGCCGTCGGCGGAACCGGCAGCCCCGTCGGTGCCGAGCTGCTCGAGCCGGCGCGCGGACTGCCCGCCGGCACGGCTGGAGATACGCCCGGCCACCGACAGCCAGGACTGCGCCACGGCAGGAGCGTGGCGGTGGGCGAAGGAGAGCGGACGCTCCAGGACGCCGCCGCCCTCGGCTGCCAGCAAGCGGGGCAGCTCGGCCACAAGGTCCGGGCGGGCCCCGCGGAAGCCCTGGACCACGGTATCCGGGGATGCGGTGATGATGGCGTCCTTGCCCGCCGCGATGTCCGCGAGCAGTTCGAACACCGCAGGATTTGCCTCCTGGATGTCATCCACCAGGATCAGCTGCAGCCGGTCCCGCTCGGCGGCGAGGAAATCGGGCGCGTCCTGGAAGATCTGGCGGGCGGTCGTGATGATGCCGGCGGGATCGAAGGCTTCGGGCATGCGCAGGTCCAGGACGTCCCGGTACTCGGAATACAGTGCCGCCGCGGCGACCCAGTCGGGCCGGTTGCACCGCCGTGCCAGCACCACGAGATCCTCCGCGGTCCGCCCGGATTCGATGATCCGGTCAAAGAGCTGGCGTACTTCCTGCCGGAATCCGCGGGTCGGCAGGGCGGCCCCGAGGTCCGCCGGCCAGGGAAGCTCCAGGCCCGGCAGGGCATGTCCTTCGAGCAGTTCCTTGATGATCAGGTCCTGTTCGGGTCCGGAGAGAAGCTTCGGCGGGCGCGGCAGCGGCAGGATGCCTTCTGCCTTGGCCCGCCGGATCAGATCGAAGGCGTAGGACGCCCAGGTGCGGGCCGGCGTCGTACTCAGGCTCCGGTCCAGCCGGGCGGTAAAACGGTCCCGGAGCGAATCGGCCGCGAGCCGTCCCGGGGCCAGGATCAGCATCCGTTCGGGGTCCAGGCCGTCCCGTTGCGCCCGGCGGACGGCGGCCTCCACCAGGACCGTGGACTTTCCGGTGCCGGGTGCCCCGGGCACCAGGACGGGGCCGGAGGCGTGCGGCACGTCGACGGCGGCGCGCTGGTCGGCCGAGAGCACCGGAACGGCGCTGTGCTGTCTGCGGGGCGGAAGCAGGCGGAGAGTGGGGGTCTGGCTGGAGGTGCTCACACGGTCATTTCATCATCGGGCGCTGACAGTTTATGCAGGGAACGTTCGAGCCGCTCGGCGATCACGTCAATCCGGTCGAAGTCATCCTCGGCGGGTGCCCATCTGGCTGCCATCAGGTCTACCCGCCAGCGCCCCTCGCCGGTGCGGAGGTATTCCGGAACGCCGCCCAGCAGCGGGGTGCCTTCTCCGAGGTACCGTGCCAGGGCCTCGCGCTCATGCCCCGGCGGGGCGGCTCCGTTAGACTTCAGGACCCGCCACCAGGGGACCGCGCTGCCGTGGTGGCTCAGAACGGAACCGACCTGCCGCGCGCCGCCGGAACCAAGGAGTTCGGCGACGTCACCGTAGGCCACCGCGGTGCCGGCCGGGATCAAAGACACCAGCTCCAGCACCGCCTCCACGTACTCCGCCCGCATGGATCCAGCGTAGCCGCTGCAGGCTGGCGGGCGCGCACCGGCCGCCGCCGCGCCGGGGCCAAACTCCAACGGCCGCTCCAGGAGCGGCGGTCAAGAACTGTCGGAGGCGGCAGGTAGCGTTGTCGCATGAGCACTTGGAACACCCTCCCCCGCGCAGCCTTCGACCTCGAAACCACCGGCCGCAACTCTCGTGCCGCGAGGATCGTCACGGCGTCAGTGACCGTAGTGGACTCCGACGGCGGGGTCATCAAGGAGCATGAGTGGCTCGCCGACCCGGGCGTGGAGATTCCGGCCGAGGCCAGCGAGGTCCACGGCATCACCACCGAACAGGCGCGCCGCGACGGCCGTCCGGCCGCCGACGTGACCCGGGAACTCGCCGCGGTCCTCCAGGGACTCTTCGACGACGGCGTGCCCGTCATCGCCTTTAACGCCAGCTACGACTTCACCGTGCTCGCCGCCGAATCGGCCCGTTACGGCGTCCCGCAGCTGAGTCGCTACCCCGTTCTGGACCCGTACATCATGAACAAGCAGGTGGACCGCTACCGCAAGGGCAAGCGCACGCTCACGGCGCTGTGCGAGGAGTACGGCGTCAGCCTGGATAACGCGCACACCTCCGCCGCCGACGCGCTGGCGACCCTGCGCATGCTCGACGCCATGGCCGGGAAGTTCCCCAAGCTCAGGATGCCGGCCGGCAACCTTCACCAGTTGCAGATCGAATGGGCCTCCGCCCAGGCCACGGACTTCCAGACCTACCTGCGCAAGACCAAGCCTGCCGCGGTGATCGAAGGCGACTGGCCTGTCCTGCCGCCTGAGGACGCCAGCCGCGGCGATTTCTAGGCCGGCAGCTGCGATGTAGATCACAACCCTTTTTGGGGCCGCCCCCGCCAGTGACGTTTCGCGGGGATTCCGTAGGGCTTGGCTTCGGCCGGCGCGCCGCACTCCCCTTCGGGCAATGGCAGAATTATCCACACTGATCCGGCTCGAACGGCGAACATCCTGCGCATGTGGAGGCCTCCCGCCACCGCTGACATAATTTACTGCAGAACCGAGCTTGTGTGATATCGCGCCCAAGCCCAATCGGCAGAGGATAAATGATCACAGTTACCGACCTTCGCAAGGTCTACCGGCAGGGCAAGAAAGACGTGGTCGCCCTCGACGGCGTCACGCTTTCCGTGCCGAAGGGTTCCATTCACGGCATCATCGGCCACTCCGGCGCCGGAAAGTCGACCCTCGTGCGGTGCCTGACTCTGCTGGACCGCCCGACGTCCGGGTCCGTCAGCATCGACAGCACCGAGCTCAGCTCCGTGAAGGACTCGGAAATCCGCGCCGCGCGGCGGTGGATCGGCATGGTGTTCCAGCACGCCAACCTGATGGATTCCCGGACGGCGGCCGGAAACGTGGCCCATCCGCTCGAACTGGTGAAGACGCCGAAGGACAAGATCCGGGCCCGGGTCACCGAGCTCCTGAGGCTCGTGGGACTGGAGGGTTTCGAGAACGCCTACCCTTCCCAGCTCTCTGGCGGCCAGCGCCAGCGCGTCGGCATCGCCCGGGCCCTCGCCTCGG
>JAODMV010000409.1 GCA_025464875.1 Arthrobacter sp.
GGGCTCGGCGAGCTGCTGCTGGACCCGATCCGTCGGGGCCTGCTCCGCCACGCGGTGCCCGTCATCGGGGAGACGACCACCCTCGCCATGTCCTCGCTCGGCGACCGGGCCGAGGCCCTCGGGGCGACGGCCCTGGTCTTCCAGCACGCCGGAATCCGGCGGAACTAGCTTTCGTTATCGGCCCGTTGCGTTAAAGACTTGACGACAATCGTGGGATAAAGTTTACTTTTGCATCAGACGGCCTTGCGGTTTGCGGGGGCGGACAACGAAGTCATGCATTGGAGGCGTAAGGACCTATGACGTCCCTCAACACGCACAACGAGCCGATCACCACGCAAAGCGATCCGATAATTCTCGAGATGCGCTCCATCACCAAGGAATTCCCGGGCGTTAAAGCCTTGTCCGACGTGAACCTGCGGGTAAAAGCCGGAGAGATCCACGCCATCTGCGGGGAGAACGGTGCCGGTAAATCCACCCTGATGAAGGTGCTCTCGGGGGTTTACCCCTACGGCAGCTACACCGGCGACATCGTCTACCAGAACTCGGTCCAGGAGTTCAAAGACATCCGTGCCAGCGAGCACGCCGGGATCGTGATCATCCACCAGGAACTCGCGCTTATCCCGGAACTGTCCATCATGGAGAACATCTTCCTCGGCAACGAACCCACCAAGCGCGGCGTGATCGACTGGGCCGAGGCCCGGATCCGGTCCACCGAGCTGCTGGCCCGGGTAGGGCTTCGGGAACACCCCGAAACTCCGGTCAAGGAAATCGGCGTCGGCAAACAGCAGCTCGTCGAAATTGCCAAGGCCCTGAACAAGTCCGTCAAGCTCCTCATCCTGGACGAGCCCACGGCGGCGCTGAACGAATCCGATTCCCAGCACCTGCTGGACCTGATGCTCGGCCTGAGGGGCCGCGGCATCACCTCGATCATCATTTCCCACAAACTCAACGAGATCGAGCAGATCGCGGACTCCATCACCATCATCCGCGATGGCAAGTCGATCGAGACCCTCGACGTCAAGGCCGACGGGGTCGACGAGGACCGCATCATCAAGGGCATGGTGGGCCGCACCCTGGAATCCCGGTTCCCGGACCACGAGCCCAAGATCGGCGAAGTCTTCTTCGAGGTCAAGAACTGGAATGTGGGGCACCCGCAGATCCAGGACCGTTTCGTCTGCAAGAACTCCAACTTCTTCGTCCGCCGCGGCGAGATCGTCGGCTTCGCCGGTCTGATGGGCGCCGGACGGACCGAGCTTGCCCGCTCGATCTTCGGCCGCTCCTACGGCCGGTTCGTCTCCGGGGAGATTTACAAGGACGGCAAGGAAGTCCAGCTCAAAAACGTCCGCCAGGCCATCGACGCCGGGCTGGGATACGTCACCGAGGACCGCAAGTCCCTGGGACTGAACCTGCTCGACGACATCAAGGCCACCACGGTCTCCGCGAACCTGAAGAAAATCAGCAAACACAGCGTGGTGGACGCCAACAAGGAATTCGCCGTCGCCGAGGAATACCGCAAATCCCTGCGAACCAAGGCACCGTCCGTGGAGGAGGGTGTCGCCAAGCTCTCGGGCGGCAACCAGCAGAAGGTGGTGCTGGCGAAGTGGATGTTCACGGACCCGGACCTGCTGATCCTGGATGAGCCCACCCGCGGAATCGATGTGGGTGCCAAGTACGAGATCTACGGCATCATCCAGCAGCTGGCCAGCCAGGGGAAGGGCGTCATTGTCATTTCCTCCGAACTGCCTGAGCTGCTGGGCCTTTCGGACCGCATCTACACCATCTTCGAAGGCGCCATCACCGGCGTGCTGAACAAAGACGAAGCCAGCCAGGAAAGCCTCATGAAACTCATGACTTCCGCCCGCAAGACCGCCTGACCCTCTGGGACCATCCAGAACATTCCGGACACAAGGACTGAAACAATGAACGCGTTCAAGAAGCTCTTTGGCGGCAACACACGCCAATTCGGCATGATCTTCGCCCTGGTTGCACTGATCGTCTTCTTCCAGATCGCCACTGAGGGCCGCACGCTGACCCCGGGCAACGTCATCAACCTCTTCAACGGCAACTCCTACATCCTGATCCTCGCCATCGGCATGGTCCTGGTGATCATCGCCGGGCACATCGACCTCTCCGTCGGGTCCGTGGCGGCCTTCGTGGGCGTCAGTGTGGCGCTCTTCATGCGTGACTGGGGCATCCCCTGGTATCTGGGCATCCTGCTGGGGCTGGCCCTGGGGGCGCTGATCGGCGTCTGGCAAGGATTCTGGACCGCCTATGTCGGCATCCCCGCCTTCATCGTGACGCTGGCCGGCATGCTCATTTTCCGCGGCGCCAACCAGTTCGTCGGTAAGTCCAACACCATTCCGGTCCCGGCTGACTTCCAGTACATCGGCTCCGGCTACCTGCCCGAGGTCGGGCCGGACACCGGCTTCAACAACCTGACGCTGCTGCTGGGCCTGCTCGCCGTCGCCTTCGTGGTCTTCAGCGAGATCCGGTCCCGCCGCAACGCCAAGGCCCTGGGCGCCGAGGTCCCCGAAGCCTGGGTCTCCATCACCAAGCTGGTCCTGATCTGTGGTGCCATCCTCTACGCGACCGACCTGTTCGCCACCGGCAGGCCGGGCACGTCCTTCCCGATCCCGGGCCTGATCCTCGCCGTCCTGGTCATCGTCTACGGCTTCATCTCCTCCAAGACCGTCGTCGGCCGCCACGTCTACGCTGTCGGCGGCAACCGGCATGATGCCGAACTCTCCGGTGTCCAGTCCAAGAAGGTCAACTTCCTGGTAATGATGAACATGTCCATCCTGGCCGGCCTCGCGGGGATGATCTTCGTCGGCCGCTCCACCGCATCGGGCCCGTTCGACGGCGTCGGCTGGGAACTGGACGCTATCGCGGCAGTCTTCATCGGCGGCGCAGCGGTTACCGGCGGTGTGGGCACGGTTGTCGGATCCATCATCGGTGGCCTGGTGATGGCAGTGCTGAACAACGGCCTGCAGCTCCTCGGCGTCGGCGCGGACCTCACCCAGATCATCAAGGGCCTCGTCCTCCTCATCGCCGTAGCCTTCGATGTCTACAACAAGAGCCAGGGCAAGAGGTCGATCATCGGCATGATGATGAAGAACTTCAGCCGCAGCA
>JAODMV010000234.1 GCA_025464875.1 Arthrobacter sp.
GGGCACTTTTCGGGCCGCAATGCGTAAGGGCATTCCGGAACCTACGCCGAACGCCCTGGCTTCGTAGGATGCGGTCGACACCACAGCTCGCTCCGTGGGGTCGCCCCGACCGCCGACAATGATCGGCTTGCCCGCAAGCTCCGGCCGCCGGAGCACTTCGACCGCCGCGATGAACTGGTCGAGATCGACGTGCAGCACCCACCGGATTCCGCTCACGCCACCAGTCTGCCCTAAACATCCCTGGCAAGCGTCGGCTCTCCACCGAGCTTGGCCGCGGAGCCTGCGGCCTCCTGACCTTGCCGGGGCCAAAATCGTACCGCTCAGGGTGCCCCACGCGGGCCGGTAATCCCTGCGCTCACCGCGTCCGGGGGCCACCTACTGTCTCGAAACCTCTGTGTCTCGAGTCTCGTCAGCAACGTCTGAAACCGGCACACGAGGGGCACTCCAAACGGCCCACCATCTGGCCATTTAGCGCTGCGGGAAAAGGACAAATAGCGCTGCGGTTCACACAGTATCTGTATGGAATTTTTGGCGGCGCGGAGGGGCTCGAACCTGTAACGGTGGGGGGACCGGCCTGCGGGACGGGCGGATGACTCACTGATTTAGGATGCTGGTCCTGAGAACGTACCTGCCAGGGAGATGGTAGAGCAGAAATGGGCTTCGCCCGGCGTTGTACCACTTCATAGGTCCGCCCACCTCCCGGTCCCAGCTTTCGGGAACCGTTGTGATGGCGGAGCGCTCACGTCCGGTGCATCAGCGGCAACGGACCGGAAACGAATTAGACGAACCAGACTCAGATCGTTACTGGATCCCTCGCTAGACCCTCATGGACTTCGTCGGCGGAACTCTTTCGCACTTTTCGCTGCGGGGATGCCTCGGGATTCTCTGCGGTGCTACCGTTTTTCCGATGTCTCCAGAAGAAGAGCAGCCGGTCAACAGTGATCCTTCCCAGGCCACAGCCGTCCTGGCCGTTGGCATGAGCATTGCTGTCTGGTGGCCTTCGTTCACCCTGGGCGCCTGGGGAATTCTTTTCTTTGATCAAAAGCTGGTTGTTTGGACCGCTGCAACAGCGGCGCTGCTTGTCGTCCTGTTTCATCGCCGCGGAGGGCGGAATCGCCTAGGCCGGGTGGTTGCCCTGCTTGTGCCCACGCTGTGGCTAGTGCTCGCGATTTTCGTCCGGGCCGAGGGCAACTTCCTCAACCCCCTAATCGATGGACTCGGTGTCACCGTGGCTTTTCTGGGAATCCCGGCTACGATCTGGGTTTTGGCGCGCATCATTTGGCCCGAATTCGGCGAAGACCTGTCGCTGTCGCGCCGGGCTGGTGTCATGGCTTCCGTGGTACTTATTGCCCGTTGCTTCCTTTTTACTCGGCGTGAATCAAGCCGCCTTTTTGACGTGTGAAGATTTTTCAATCAGCGGGAACTCCGAACCCCCGGGTTGCAGGCCCGAAGCCCCAAGACCGTCCCGCAATCCGTAGGGAGCGCGGATGGCGCCGCAGCCAACCAGGGCCGGTAATCGTAGACGCCGCGGCGCAGTAGTGATCGTGCCGCGCGCAGCAGGCCTGTTCCCGCTCGTGCTTCTCCGGCTCTCCGTACGATGCGTCGTCGTCGACGGCGGCGAGGCGTATGTCCGGTTCTCGGCCTCGGCTGTTGTCGGATCGGGTGTTCAGGGTTCCCGGCTCAGACTCTGGCGCGCGGCGTAAAAGGTAACCTTGGCGACCAATACCAGAAGGCCCAGGCCGGCGATCATCTGGACCGTTACAACTGCGCGTGCGAGTTCAGTTGACGGCGTAATATCGCCGAATCCAACCGTGGCGAACGTCGTGGTCGTGAAGTACAGGGCGTCTGTCTTGCCCAGGGGCTCGCTGAACGATGCCTGTTCCGCTGCAGACATGGAGGTGTAGAGCAGCGAGAAGAGGAGTATAAACAACAGGACGCTCTGGATGACCGCCTCGGCCGCGCGGACTTGAGGGACGTTCGCGATGAGGACCGTGCGCACCTGCACGGTCATGGCGGTCAGAAATACGAGTGCGACGGCGCTGAGCCGGGTCCATGCGCCGGCAGGTGTGTCCTCGTTGAACCCGTCCACTGGAATGATGAAGTAGAGCGCGAGGATGGAGGCCAGAACGGCAGCAGTGCGTATCCCGGCGATGATGAGGACGTGGCGCCGGGCGGCTTGATCGAGGTGCAGGAAACGTACGGGATCGTTCCCGCTACCCTTTCTACTGGCCATAATTGATGGTATCCCCGCCCGAATCCTGGCGCCTGGCCGCGAAAGTGATCGGCAGGAACGTGCCCGTTTCAGCGACCGTGTCGCGCAGCGTCTCTGAGGCCGCTCCCGTGAACCTGCCCCACGTCTATCGGGGCCCCATTCGCGGTGCGACGGGTGGCAGGCTGGGGTAACGGGTGACGGGCTCGTCAGCGCGCCACGCCCGAGCGCGCGAGCGTCCGTGCCTGCGCCCGGACGTTCACCAGCACCCGTTCCGCGGTGCAGCTCTTGAGGTCGAGCGCGCCGTTGCTGCCGGTGCGGCGGCCAGCCGCGTCTGCCCCTTGTACGGATGGCTCCGGTTCGGATACCAGAAGGGTGACATTATAGGCCGGAATCCGGCCAGATACCTCACCTATTGAGGGTGAAATCCGGCGGGCGCATCCAGGCGCTGCCGTGTCCGGCGGCGCTTACAGGATGCCGCGTTCGACGGCGATTCTGAGCGCCTCCCGCCGGCCGGCTGCGCCGAGTTTCCGGTAGATCGACCGTTGGTGGCTCTTGACAGTATTCACCGATACGAACAGAACCTGGGCAATTTCCGCCACCGTCTTCATTGAACGCAGGTGCGCCAGGAGTTCGCGTTCCCGTTCCGTGAGGTCCCGGTTTGAATGGGACTGACGGGCGTGGTTCGACGCGTGTTCTGCCGTCCGCGCGGCGATGAAGGGCTCATGAGCGGTACCCCAGGCCGCATGCTGGGCGAGGAGTTCTGCGAGGTCATCGCTCCACTCTGCGAAAGGGCGCAGGATGGACTGGGGGTTGGCGCGGTTGACCGCGTGCTCGATCCTCTCGTGCGCCGTTGCCGGGTCTCCGTCGGTGTGGGCCAGGAGGGCCTCGGTGAGAGCGATGCTGGTATCGATGTAGGAGGGGCGACGGCGGCCGGTCAACGATTCGGTGCAGCGCTGTGCAGCGGTGGCTTTTCCTCCGCGGCGCAGGAGTTCTGCCAGGAGCGTGTCAACGAGGGGAGAATGGACGCCGGCCCCGAGAGGCTGAGCGATTGCCAGGGCGCCGTCCAGGTCGCCCTTGGTTTCGGTGATCTTTGCTTCGGCGATGGTATGGAGCGCGTTCCAAGGCAGTCCGTAGAGTCGCCGGTCGTCGAATGCGTGCAGGGCCGCACTGGATTCCGCGAGACGGCGTGGATCGCCTGTGGCACAGTCGACCAGAACCCGGTAAAACCGGGTTATCGAGCCAAGTGGGGACAGCCTGCTGTCGACGCGCAGGGCTCTGGTCAGGTGGCTATGGGCGTCCTCCAGGTCGTCTTTCCAGTAGGAGGTAATTCCGCGCGCCAGCCAGATGGGAGCCATCGGCTCGCGGGAACCCCACCCCAGTGCTTTGGCCCGCTCCAAGGCCGCGGCAGCCTGGTTGTCGGCGGTGACGAGGTCTCCGGCTTCCGCGGACGCCAGCGCGAGCTCTGCCGCCGAGCATACTTCCACGGCTTCCAGATGGTTCGCACGCCCGGAGGCCGCTGCTGTCCGCAGCAGGGTGATCGCCTGTTGGTCATCGCGGTGCAGTCGGCCCTCGGCCTGGCCGCGCAGGAAGAGGCCGGTTGCGTGGGTGGCGGGATAACCGTCTGCCGCGGCATCCACGAGCAACCGGCCCTCGTCGGCAGCGGCGAGCAGGTCGGGCCGGTCGTCGGTGAGGAACAGCTCGAACAGGCTCCGGCTGATGTCGAACCGGCGGTGGCGGGCGGCGGTCAAGGCAGGGGCCCCTGCAAGCGCACGGCGGGTAAGTTCCACGGCTGATGCGTTGTCACCGGCGAGGCTGCGGCACGCGGATCTGATCATGAGTATTTCGGGGTCTTCGCTCCACGGCGCCGGCAGATCGAGGCACAGCTGCTCGAGAACATGGATGTCGTTGCGGAGCACGAACTCCAGCCAATGCCCTCCGAGCGACATCACCGCCTGCAGCGGGTCACCTCCCCACAGGGCCTGGGCCACGCATTTACCGACGTCGAGGTCCTGATAGTAGCGGGCTGCGACGCGGTGGAGGCTTTCGGCGAGGAGGGGGTCCCGCCGCTCCAGTATTCCGCGGCACTGTGCGGCGAAGACGGGATGCCAACGGCACACGGATTCACCGCCGCGGTGGTCCTCATCAATGAGGAGACCACTGTGCAGACATTCCTGAAGGAGGAGAGCACCATTTGGCTGGCCATAGAGTTCGACGGCGAGCCGGCTGCCAAGCCGGTCGCAGGTCGTGGCGCGTAAGGCGAAGTCTGCCAGCGACGGGGTCAACTGGTCGAGTACTTCCTCCGCAACGTAGTCCGCGAGAGGTATCTGCCGCTCTGACGGATTACGGGCCCGCGCAAGCGCGGCGAGGCTCAGGTGCACGGCGACCGGCCACCCGCCCGTCACCTGCCACAAGGACCTGGCATCGAACGCGGTGCCCCGTCCCAGTGAAGTGGCCAACCACGCGACCTCGTCCAGCGTAAAGGCAAGGTCGGCGGCACGGACCTCGCCCAGGCCTTCCCCGAGCCGGAGCCTCTCCACAGGCAGGGGCGCCTGGCGGCGGCTGGAGAGGACGAGGCGTAAGGCGGGGGGCGCTGAGGCGGCGAGCACGCCGACGATTCCATCGGCCAGCCCTGTTCCGGCCAGGTGCAGGTCGTCGATGACCAGGACCATCGGTTCCGTGAGGTGCTCGAGGGCACCGACTACAAGATCGTAGGACTCAGCCGGGTCGGGGGAGAGACTCTGCTGAAGAGCCAGCAAGCCCTCGTCCCCGGCGCGGGGGAGGTCGTTTGCCGCGGACTGGAGCGCGGCCACGACCCCTCGGAACAGCCGCGCAGGCCGGGTATCGAAGCGGTCGAGCGATAGCCAGGCGCAACGCAGCTCGCTGCTGCGGACCCAGTCGCCCGTGGCCATGGACTTTCCGTAGCCGGCGGGGGCCGTGACGAGAACCAGCCGGTGGGAACCGGCCGCCGTGGACAACGCATCGTCCAGGCGCGGACGCTCCAACGCGCCTGCGCATCGACGGGGTGGCCGGATCTTGAAGTGCGGACCAGGAATCCATCCGGAGACTGGCGTTTCTCCCACGCGTCATAATGCTAGGCGCTTCCACCAGGATCCGACAGGGCCGGCGGTAGGAGCCAGTACGTCAGGCCACCCAATTCTCCCCGCCGGATCCGGGGACATGACGCCCGCAAGGGAATGCACTCGTAACGGTCCGGATGATCGCCCGTCCGGGCGTTCCGGGCGTGGCCGTCAGGGTAACCACCGTAAGCAGAGCGCCAGCGTGTGCGCGTGCAGACTGGTCGCCCGGTCCGGCAGCAGTATCTCCCGCGCAGCAGCGTTGCAGACGAGGCGCCGGGGTTAGCTTTTTGCAAAGTGCCCAGGGAATCCGGCGGGGTCTGATTGTCGTTGCGCGACTGTCAGGTGTCCTGGTCGGATGCCTTTGGTTGGCCGGATTCATTGACTCGGCGGGAGGGGTCGCGGGGCACGGCGGGCTGGTGGGCTGCTTCGCGCTGGTGCATCCGCTTCGTGTAGGGAGCGGAGACGATGCCCCCGATGAGCAGATACAGGAGGATCACCGCCCCGAAGTCCAGCGTCGGGAAGTTCCCGCTGGCGATGGCCAGGGCGATGCCCGGATGCCGGAGCGCGGTGGAGAGGGCCAGGACCGCCGAATCGCCGGGGTCCGGTCCGGCCAGGATGTGGCCGAAGGCCAGCCCCAGCACGATAAAGGCGACAAGCGCCGCAACGGTGCCGACGGTGAGTGCTGCAAGGAGGTGCGGGAACGCCACGACGACCAGAACCAGGAACGCCGCCAGCAGCACTACTTTCGCGACCGTCGCGACGGGCTTTTCGACCCGGTCTGCCACGCGCGGCAGGAACGCGCGCACCAGCATGCCCGCCGCCAGAGGCAGCACCACGGTTATCAGGACCAGACCGGTCACCGCCGCGGGACCCGTGTGAAACGGCCTGCCCAGCAGTTCCCCCAAAAACTCCACCCAGACCGGAACGAGCACGATCGACAGGATCGAAACGGTCGCCGTGAGGCCGAGGCCGTAGGAGTCACGCCCGGCCGCCAGACGTGCCTTGCCCGGGAACAGCGGCGGGACCGGCGAGAGCGCCAGTGCCACCAGTGCCACCCGCGCGACCTGCGGAGGATCGAACACCAGGCCCAGGCCCAGCGCGATGAAGGGCATCACGATGAACATCGATACCAGCGAGATCACCAGCAGCCGCGGACGGCGCACAAGCTTGAGGACATCCTCGACTCTTGCCCCCAGGCCGAAGCCGAAGACGGTCAGGATGATGCTTACCTGGAAGGCGAGCTTCAACAGCTCCGCGGGGTCCATGCTAGCTCCCGCGCCGGGCGAGGTCGGTATTCATGGGTTACTCCTGACTCGGTTCCGGCACCAGTCCGGGGCGGTCAGCCTTTCAGTTCCGAGAGCCAGCGCAGGGCGCTCAGACTCGGAAGGAAGCAATACTCGCCGCCCCGGGTGACAACGAAGCTGGGCAGGTTCTGCAGGCGCCGCCGGACGGGCTTGGCCGGGACGGTCATGGTGCCCGTTCCGTCGTGATGCCCGGCCACCGGGTCTTTTTCGCCCGAAAACCCGATGAAGTTGCCATCCTCGACCCACTCGGACTTGATGAACTCGAACTGCCGGTCCAGGTGGGCGCCGATGAAGACGCCGATCAGGCCGCGGTCGGCGCCGTCATCCTCGAGCACGCCCTCGGGCAAGGGCGGGCCGTAGCTGGTGCCGCGGCGGATGATCCGGTGCAGCCGCGTCGCCCCGACGATGGTGGCGTCGCGGGGGTTGATCCGCCGGATGTGCGCGCCGGCGGGGCATTTGAGGCCGCGGTCATCGTTTTCCTTGTACCCGAAAGCATTGTTCCGGTGCGGATCCGCGCCCAACGCCTCATCGTCGTGGTCGGGGGAGAGCGTCAGCGGCGCCCCGCTGGGCCAGCGCCCGACCATCTTCGCCCCCAGCAGCCCCTCCTCCTCCGGGCTGGAGCTGTTCGAGCGCAGGTACTGGCGCCAGGCCGCCACCTTGGTGTGGAGCTTGCGGACGGCCAGATAGGTCCCGTTGCGCCCCAGGACCTCCGGCTGCGGCATGGGCGGCAGGTTGCCGGTCTCATCGGGATAGCCGAGGATGAACTCGCCGGCCTTGAGGGGGGCCTCGTGCGGATTGGTGCCGCTGCCGACACCCTCGATGCCCGGATGGCTGATGCCGTCACGGAAACCGAAGGAGGTACGCCCCCCCGGGAGCTGATGGACCTCCTGTTGCCAGATGATCTCGACTCCGGGCGTCTCCTGCAGGGCGGCGCGCTCATGCTCCAGTGCCTTCTGCAGACGCTCCGCATCAGGGGCGAGGGCAACTATTCCCATGTGGACATCGGGGGTCCCGAAGGGTTTCTCCCACTGCGCCGGATCGCTCTCGCCGGTGTCGCCGAGATGCTCCGCGCGCGCCGCCATGCCCTGCTGGAACTCGGGCGGAAAACTGTCCAGCGACTCCTGGGGCACCCCGAGGGCGCGCAGTCCCTGGAAGGTGAGGGCCACGGTGACCCAGGCGCCCTGGTCCGGATTGACGGTGGGGAGTCCTCCCTCGGTGGCGGGGAGCATCCGCCCCAGCATGGCCCGCCCGGCATGGCGGTCGTCGATGCGCAGGAGGAAGAACCTGCCCACATACGGTGAGGGCCGGGCATGGAGGGCCCCGCTCTGGATGTCGTCAATCTCGACGCTCACGCCCGGTCCGCTGGTACTTGCCGCTTCGCTCATGATGCTGTCGCTCCCTCTCAGGTCTCTGCACGCTCCGCCGGTCGCCTTACCCGGAGAACCCCGCGCGCCTGGCTTGCGCCCCGGCTGGGTTCTGCCGGCCCGCCCCGAATTCGCCGCCCGACATGGTGCACCGGATCCGGCCGACCGGGCCACCCTAGGGGGCCCTGATCGACGCGGTGCCGGTTCCTCGGTCCTAACCCTGGGCCTGGTCGAGCAGCTTCTGGAAGGCCGGTGTGGCCAGAAGTGCCGCGTTGGCCGGGTTGTCGAGCGCGGCCCGGAACTCGGAGGTGTCGAGCACCTCCTGGAACGCCTGATTCGCGCGTTGGTCCTTCCAGATCTGTTGCACGGTCAGATCGGGGTAGGAGGTGGCGAAGCCGAGAGCGGACGCCTGGTGGGCGGCAACCCAGTCCTTCACGGTGGGGTCCTTGATGCCGGGGAACCCTTCCGCGTTCGAAAAGATCCTGTCGAGGTTCGCGCCGATGGCCGTCTTGGCGAAGTCGTCGATGTAGGTGTCCCAGGACCCGTCGAAGACGCTGGCGAACAGGTACCGCGTGTCGCTGTCGAAGATCACATGCCGCGCGTCGTGCAGTGTGCCGATCTCTTGCAGGGCTGCTCGGGAAGCCGGCTCATTCTCCTCGCTGCTGACAGCGGCGATGGCCGCGCGCATTGCCTCCGCTTGGCCCGGCTTAATGTTGGCCAAAATGGTGAATTCACTACACACCCCCTTGGTCAGGCCCGGCCGCTTCGGTTGACCTGACTGGGTTGTTCCTTGCTCCGTAGTCATGGAAGTTCCTCCTTGCTGCTCCTGCTACTTTGTGCCTGGCGCCAAGTGGGTGACAGGGGCAAGCCCGCTGCCCAGTTTGGTCCTCGCCTCGCCCGGAAAGGATGACATCCGGTTAGGGCCGCGGCCGCGAAGGCCGGAGCAGCCTTGGATCCGCGGGGAGATGGCTGCGTCGGAGAACGTCGGTGGGTTTAGCCCTGAGCTTCGTTGAGCAGTTTCTGGAAGGCCGGCGTGGCCAGCAGCGCCGCGTTGGCCGGGTTGTCGAGCGCCGCCCGGAACTCGGGGGTGTCGAGCACCTCCTGGAAGGCCTGATTCACGCGTTGGTCCTTCCAGACCTGTTGGACGGTGAGGTCAGGGTAGGCGGTGGCGAAGACGCCCGCGGTCTGTTGCTGGGCGGCAAACCAATCCTTCACATTGGGATCCTTGATGCCGGGGAACCCCTCAGTGTGCCGAAAGACCCTTTCGAATCTCTCCCCGACGGCGGTCTTGGCGAAGTCATCGATGTAGCTGTCCCAGGACCCGTCGAAGACGCTGGCGAACATGTGCCGCGTGCCGTTGTCGAACATCACGTGCCGCGCGGAATGCAATGTGCCGATCTGCTCCATCGCTTGTCGAGCGTCCCCCTGGCTGCTCATAGCCGCGAGGTCCTCGCGCAGCGCATCCGCTTCCTCCGGTTTGATCTTGGTAAAGACGGTGAACTCGGTCATCACCCCGTCGGTCCGGCCCGGCCGCTTGGGCTGGGTTGACTGGGGTGTTTCTTGCTCCGTAGTCATCGAAGTTCCTCCTCGTTGCTCCTGATATTTTGAGCCTGGCGTCAAGGGGCGACAGGGCAGGCTCTCCCTAGTCTGGCCGCTCCACGTCGACCGCGCCTCACCCGAAAAGGATGAAATTGTGAACTCCACGTCGAGCGCCTGACGCGAAAAGGAAGAAATTATGAACCTGGTCACGGCCGGAACCGCTAGGGCCGATGCATGCTCCGATTTCCCCAGGATTTCCCCAGGATTGCTGGGTCGGGGAAGGGGCAGACCGGGATGGACACGGGGCTTGGCCGCTTCAGATGGAGCCCGGGAAGGATCAGTGCGGTGGCCCGGTGCGTCGGGGCCGTAAGGCGGGAACGAAGGCAGACAGCGGAGACCGACGAGGCCGCATCCAGCGTCCAGTGCTGCAGGGACTCCCTGTTGGGTTGGGGAGACGCGCGGTCCGGTGGTCCTCACCTGGACGCGACGAATCATCCTGAACGGGTGATGCGCGGGGCTGCTGGCAAGAGGACAATCCTCAGCAGGCGACAAACAGCCTGCACCGGCGAACGGAACCCCTGAAGGACCAGGAGGGTGTCTGTGGAAGGGAGTTCAAGGCGTTCATTCTTCGGCTCCGTGACGGGCCCCGTGCGGGTCGGGTCGCCCATGGGGCGAAGGTTCCGGGCACGAAGTATCCGCCGATCAAGCTCCTACCATCTACGGCCTCGAGGGTTTTCCTGAGGCCCGCCGTACATCCCAGATCGAAACCACGGCGTCCGCGCCCGCGGGAGCCACGGAGAAGAACGGACGAGGACATGTCACCACAATTCATTCCCTACACCCCGGACATCGAAGTTCCCGAGCCCGGGTTCGAGGAGACACTGCAGACTGTGATCGAGAAGTCGGAGCGGTTCATCGCAGAATCGGTTACGGCCTCGGGCACCGGCCGGGCCGTCCGTGACGCACACGCCAAGGGGTACGGGCTGGTCCGGGGGGAGGTCGAGATCCTGGGCGGACTCCCGGCCGAATACGCGCAGGGCATCTATGCCACACCGGGACTGCACGACGCGGTCATCCGCTTCTCCAACGGTTCGCCGTTCGCCGGAGCCGACGCTCGTCTTGGCAGCGGGATGGGACTGGCGCTGAAGATCTTCGACGTTGATGGCCCGACTCTGCTGGAGGACGAGCCCGACACAGGCACTTTCGACTACGCCAACATCAACGCGCCGTTCTTCTTCGCCAACACAGTTGACCACTATCTGTTCATTCAGGACCTTTTCCTCACGGCGCCGGAGTACTTCTCCCAGGGCCGGCCCGGAGCGCACCGTTTCTTCACCGAGTTCCTGACCGGAAAGGGAACGCTTGACCAGGAGAACTGGGCCTGGGCCGAGTTAATCGCGTTCCTCCGGATGTCGCAGATACCCGCGGTGAACCTGCTGCTCTCGAGTTACTGGACGATGGCCGCCGTCCGGCACGGCGAGTACGTAGCGAAGGTGCGCATCACGCCCGATCCCGCCTCCGCCGCCGCGGTGGTCCAGCGCACCCCCGACCGGACCGCAGCAGAGGAGGTCTTCCGGCCTGCTCTGGTGGCCGAACTGCAGGCACGCCCCTACGCGTTCGACATCCAGATCCAGCTCTCCACCGACCTGGAGCGGATGCCAGTCGAGGACACGACCGTGGAATGGCCCGAGAAGCTCTCCCCGCCCGTCACGGTGGCCAGGCTGCGGATTC
>JAODMV010000371.1 GCA_025464875.1 Arthrobacter sp.
TGAGCAGATACACGTTGTTGTCCATCTCGCTGACCGAAATCCGGCGGATGGTGATGTCACGAAGTGAGTGAATGAGCGAGTCCATGGGCAACAGTCTACGGACCGGCTGTTCGCGGCCTCGGACACCCAGGCCGGGTCGGCGGACCGGGAGCCGGCGACGGCGCCCGCGGCGGCGTCGAGCTTGGCCAGCTGCGCTGCGGTGAACCGGAGCGTCAGGGCGCCGAGGTTTTCGTCGATCCGGTGCGCCTTGCGCGTGCCCGGCCGAGCGGCGAGTAGGGCGCAAAGCCGACGCCAAGCTCGGCGGGTACGACGTTGCGTTCCACATCGCGGCTCCAGATGGACCCTTCGCTCTGGACCGCCGCGATCAGGTGAACGTCGCTGGCCTCGCGGAGGTCCCCGGCCGTCACCTCGGACAGGCCAAGATGGCGCACCTTGCCCTGCTGCACACGCTCCGCCATGGCCTCCACGGTTTCCCCAATCGGAACGCGGAGGCCACGGCGGCGCATGTAGTCGAGGCCGATGGTGTCGACGCCGAGCCGCCGCAGGCTTTGCGGACTGGTGTTGCCTGTGCCAGCCGCGTCTCCGTCCCCTGTTCTTCTGCGGGGGAGTTGGGGTCCCTGCCAAGAGTAATCCGGCTCCCGGTTCTGGCCGGGGGATCCTCCCGACCTTCGACCGCGAAGGGGCCGCCCGGCTACGGCGTTTCCCGGCCCAGCGCCGTCGCGCTGCCTCAACCCGGGGAGATTAGGTGCGAGGCCGGCCGCGCCGCTCCGGTCCGCCCGACGGCAGCAGCTTCAGTCCCGCCGCGCAGCCGACGATCCCGGCGATGAACAGCAGTTTGAGCGGGCTGGCGGGTTCGACGCCGGTCGCCATCGCCCAGCCGACTGTCAGGGCGGCGCCGATCCCCACCCAGACGGCGTAGGCGGTGCCCAGCGGAATGCGTTTTACGGCCACGCCAAGGCCCAGCATGCTCAGGGTGGCGGTCACGGCGAAGACAGCAGTGGGCAGCGGCCGGGTGAAGCCGTCGGACAGGCCCAGCGCCGTGGCCCAGACCGCTTCCAGCAGCGCCGAGCCGAGCAGGATCATCCAGGCCGCGGCGGATTTTGACGTGTCCGGTTTCGGGACAGCCGGTTTCGGTGCCACGTTCACGCCACCACCTTCAGGCCGACCACGCACGCCGCGATCCCGCCGAGCAGCAGGATTCGCGCCGCCGTCGCACGCTCAACCCTGGTGACCATCGCGTAGGCGGAGGTCAGGACGACGCCCACGCCGACCCACACCGCATAGGCGGTGCCGGTCGGAATGGATTGCATGGCGATCGCCAGGCCGCCGGTGCTGGCGACGACGGAGAGGAGAAAAATGGCGGCGGGCAGAAGTTTTCGGCGGCCGGTCGCCTGCGAGGTGCGGTGCAGGGCTGCTGCCCAGACGGCCTCCAGCGCGCCGGAGAGGATGAGGATGACCCAGGACAAGATGGCTCCTTTGGCCAGTCTTGTCGCATGCCGGGTACTGAACCGTCGTCCGGAGGCCGGGACAGGCCTTAAACCTGAGGGTAGCAACTGCCGGCGTCCCGGGGCCACCCCGGGGAAAGCCTGCCGCCCGGCCCCGGCTGCCGGACGCTAGTCCGGGACAGTTCCCGAAACGCTGTCAATGGAAACGACGGCGAGGAAGCCGCGGCCCAGGATTTCCGGCGTGGCCGTGTCAGAGCCGACGACGGCGTCGTAGCGGCTCAGTTCGATGCGTTCGGCGTCCGGCGAGTCACCCGCCGGCGTCCCGCCCGCCGGCTCCTCGTCCGCGGTGCCAGGGCTGACTGTGGCCTGGCCCTGCAGCAGGATGCCGAGCTGGCCTTCGAAGACGGGGTGGGCGCGCTTCTTGGAGAGTTCGATGATGGAGGTGTAGCCCTTGAAGGCACCGCTGCGGGTAACGACGGACAGCCCGCGGACGTCGCCGGTGGGCAGTGTCCCGGACGACGCCGCGTCGCCAGAGAACCGGAAGGCGCGGTATTTCTCGAGAGGATGCTCGCCGCCGTCGACGTTCAGCAGCAGTAGCTCGCCGTCAATGACGGTAAGCACGCGGTTCATGCCGGGAAAGCTGGGGAACTCGCCGGCCTTGGAAACCTCGGCAATGCTCACCTGCCAGTCCCAGGCGCCGTCTTGCACTGTGGCGTCCCCTGCAGGGGCAGCAGCCGAATGGCGGGCCAGTTCGCGGGTCACCCCGCTGCCGTTGCGCCAGGGTTGGGCTTTCAGCTCGGCATAGCGGATGATCTCCATCGCCCCAGCCTAGCCGGATCCTGCGGGAGGGCCGCGGCCGGGGTACGTAACCTCCGCACGCCTTGCCGCAACTTGCTAACGTCGAAGTCAGGAGCTGCAGAAGGAGCCGAATGTTCGTAAAAGTGTGCGGGCTCAGTACCGCCGAGTCCGTCCTGACCGCGGTCGTGGCCGGCGCGGATGCCGTCGGTTTCGTCTTGACGCCCAGCCCGCGGAAAGTGACCCCTACCCGGGCCCGGGAACTGCTGGCCCATGTCCCCGACGGGGTTGCCGCCGTCGGCGTCTTCCGGCACGAGCCAGCAACGGAGGCCGTCACGCTGGCCCGAGGGGCGGGCCTGGCCTGGGTCCAGCTGCATGGCGACCGCACCCCCGCGGATGTGCGGGCTGTGCACGACGCCGGGCTCAAAGTGATTCGGGCCGTGACCATGGAGGCAGGGCCGGAGGCGTTCGCCAGCTGGGGTGAGGAACTGCTGTTGATCGACGCCGCCGTACCCGGATCCGGTGAGGCGTGGGACTATGCGTCGGTCCGTGCCAAGGGGTTGGCGGGCCGGGCTTGGTTGCTGGCCGGTGG
>JAODMV010000249.1 GCA_025464875.1 Arthrobacter sp.
GCTTCGTCCAGGCGTTGGCCGACGGTTCCGACGGCGGATCGGTCCTGGGCGTCCGCTCCGCGGCCCGGACGGTGGTCGCCGTGCGCGGGCTGCACAAGTTCTGGGCGCTGGAAGGCGTCACCGCGACGGACCCGGCGAGCGACGTCCACCCGCCGATGCCGGGGCAGCGGCTGCCCAAGGCCATCAGTGTCGACGAGGTCACGAGGATCCTGGAGGCCGCCGGCACAGATACGGCCACCGGACTCCGCGACCGCGCGCTGCTGGAGTTCCTCTACTCCACCGGTGCCCGCATCAGCGAAGCCGTGGGCCTGGATGTGGATGACATCTCGCTGCAGACCGCCGAAATGGGGCCCGCAATTGTCCGGCTTTTCGGCAAGGGCTCCAAGGAACGTCTGGTGCCGCTGGGGTCCTTCGGGGCGCGCGCGCTTGACGCCTACCTGGTCCGCGGCAGGCCGTTGCTCTCCGCCAAGGGGAAGGCGACGCCGGCGCTCTTCCTGAACGCCCGGGGCGGCAGGATCAGTAGGCAAAGCGCCTGGACCATCCTGAAGACCGCCGCGGAAAAGGCCAACATCACCAAGGACGTCTCCCCGCACACGCTGCGGCACTCCTTCGCCACGCACCTGCTCGAGGGCGGCGCCGACGTCAGGGTGGTCCAGGAACTGCTGGGCCACGCTTCGGTGACGACGACGCAGGTCTACACCCTGGTGACGGCCGATACCCTGCGGGAAATCTACGCCGCCGCTCACCCCCGGGCGCTGGGCTAGCCGCCCGGCGGCGCTAGCCTTGGATTCATGACCTCGACCGCCGTCACCTTGTGCTTCCTGCTCCGCCATACGCCCTCGGGCGCAAGCGAGGTGCTGCTGGGCCTGAAGAAAACCGGATTCGGCGTAGGCAAGATCGTGGGCCTCGGCGGCCACGTAGAGCCCGGCGAGAGCGATGCCGAAGCGGTCTGCCGGGAGGTTCACGAAGAAGCCGGCGTTACGGTGCTGCAGGAGGACCTCCGCGACGCCGGGATGGTCGAGTTCGTCTTTCCCGCCAGACCCGAGTGGAACATGTCCACACGTCTCTTCACCACCCGGCGCTGGCAAGGCGAGCCCTCCGAGAGCCCGGAGATCGCCCCGGAGTGGTTCGACACTTCATCCCTTCCCGTCGAACGCATGTGGCAGGACGCGGACCACTGGCTGCCGGTGGTGCTCGATGACGGAGCCGTGGACATCGTCGTCACTCTGAACCCGGACAATGAAACCGTTGCTTCGTCGGTAAGTATCCTGCGGAACACCTAGTTGCACGGCGGGCCGGGGTTTTTGAGTTAGCCTGCAGTTGGAAAGCTGACGGCGGCGCCCATGGATAGCAAGCAGGCCGCGCTCGAAGAACTGGTAGCACAGACACAGGGGGATGGACATGGGTTCTACCAAGGACAACATCACGGGATCGGTTTCTTTCGGCGAGGAGGGAACGACGCCAGATACCTCCGCAGGGCCTGCCAGCCGCCGTTGGCCTCGGGTGGCTGCCGTCGTGGCCATCGTCGTGGCCATCGCCGCGGCCGTGGTGGTGACCGGCAACCTGGGCTCCACTCCTGCGCCGGCCGGGGCAGGAGGCGGCGTGATGGCGCCCACCGCTGCACAGACGTTCACCACAACGCCGGCGCCGAGCACCGCGCCGTCCGCGTCCGTACCGCCGGCCGTTGTACCTTTGGCAACGGCTCCCGCAGCGCCGGCCGAAGAGTGGCGGACATTCACCGGTGCCGGCGGAAAAGTCAGCTTCGAATACCCGGCACAGTGGAGCGTTGGGGCGCCGGACGGCGCGGCCGGGTCCCCGGCCGTCGATGTCGACGTTTTCGATGCCGCCGGCATTGTGGTGGCATCGCTGCACTACGGGCCGTCCGCCGGAGTCGGCGGCGCCTGCCAGGGCGAGGTTCCCTACCTCGTTCTTGATTCGGTGGAGCTTGCGTTGCCGTACAACACGGCGGCGGCCGGCGTCATCGCGCCCCGGTTTGCCTTCCGGGCACTCCAGGAACCGGGCCGCGTCACGGCCTCCTACGGGATCACGAGCAGCGCCGCCGGCAGGGACGGAAAGTCCTGCATGTTCTACAACGTGGTCAGCGGCCCCGCGGAATCGGGGCTGTACTCCTTTGCCGATGCGGTCCAGGTCAACGTCGGCGGCACCGGAGAGCCCGGAAACCGCAACGGCGTCAAGACGTTCGCCACGGTCGAGGAAGCGAGCGCCTACATGCAGACCCCTGAGTACCTCAACGCGAAGCGCGTGATCACCTCGCTGAAAATCAAGGCCGGATAAGCGCTGACGCGGACCAGTCAGAAAAGCGCGGGCCGGTCCCCGTCAAAGGTGACCGGCCCGCGCTTTTTGCCGAGCCGGCGTGCGGTGCCCGGGTGAGCGCCTACGGCAGATGCCGTTCCTCGACGCCGATGTATTCGCTCAGCGGGCGGATCAGCGCGTTCGCGTCCAGTTGCTCCATGACGTGCGCGGTCCAGCCGGTGATGCGGCTCGCGACGAACAGGGGAGTGAAGGTGGGGGTATCGAAGCCCATGAGGTGGTACGTCGGGCCGGCCGGATAGTCGAGGTTGGGCTTGATGGCCTTGGCCTCGTCCATCGCCGATTCCAACCCGTTGTACAGCCCGAGCAGTTCCGGCCTGCCGTAGTGCGCGATCATCTTGTCCAGGGCCGCCTTCATGGTGGGCACCCGGGAATCGCCGTGCTTGTAGACGCGGTGCCCGAAGCCCATCACCTTCTTCTTCTGCGCCAGCGCATTCTCCATCCAGGCCTTGGCCCGGACCGCCGCCTCCTCCAACGACTCCTCGGGCCGGATGCCGATCTCATCGAAGGTGTGCATCACGGCCTCGTTGGCGCCGCCATGCAGCGGCCCCTTGAGCGCGCCGATCGCGCCGGTGTCGGCCGAATGCAGGTCCGAGAGGGTGGACGTGATCACGCGCGCCGTGAAGGTGGAGGCGTTGAAGGAGTGCTCGGCGTACAGGATCATCGAGACGTTGAAGGCTTCCACAACCTCCTGGACCGGTTCCTCGCCGAACGCCATCCAGAGGAAATTGGCGGAATAGCCCAGATCCTCCCGGGGTTCCACCAGGTCCTGGCCATGACGGCGCCGCTGGTCGTAGGCCACCACGGCGGGCCTCTGGGACCAGAGGTCCACGGCCTTGGTCATGTTGGCTTCGCGGGACGAGTCATCCGCGAGCTCGTGCCGTGCGCCCAGCACGGAAGCTGCCGTCCTGCAGACATCCATCGGATGGGAGCTGGTCGGCAGGGCGTCGATCACCTGTCGTACGACCGGATCCAGGGCGCGTCCGGCGCGTTCCTTCGCCGTGAACTCCGACAGCTGCTCGGGCGTGGGCAGCTCGCCGTT
>JAODMV010000033.1 GCA_025464875.1 Arthrobacter sp.
GGCAGGCGAGGTGGAGGTGGCGATCGAGCTACTCCAAGGCATCTGCGCCGAGGAGGACAACACCGGGCCCCAGATCCTCGGCGAAGCGTGCCTGCTGCTGGGCAGGGCTCATGCGGCCGGCGGCAACGGGTCCGCGGCCCGGGAGCACCTGTTGGAGGCCGCCGAATACTTCGAGGCGGCAGGTGCGCAGCAGCGCGCAGAACAGGTGCGGGAGTTCCACGCAACCGTGAAGTGAAGCGCGGGCCTGAAGTTCGGAAGTGAGCATGCCCTCCGTGATCGTCCAGGAACGGACATAACCGCAATATGTCCAGTGGCCAGGAGGAAGACTGGGCATGTCCCGCGGCCGGTGCGGCGCGCTTTAGGACATGTCCAGTGGTCGAGCCTAGGGCTGAGCATGTCCCGTGGCTGGAGCCGCGGCGGGGGCATTCTTGCGGCCGAGGAACACGGCCGCGGCGCCAGCGACGAGGCTCAGCACCAGCAGCGCCCAGCCGGCGACGGTGAGGGCGGATGCCAAGGCGACCTGGCCGGCGTCGACGGCGTCGGCGGAGAGCATCGCGTCGATGACCGCGTTGCCCCACAGCCGCACGGCCGCAAAGAGCAGCGGCACTGCCCACAGCGCCCAGCGCAGCGTTTTCCGGGCCACGTTCGTCCCGATCAGCAGCAGCCAGCTGAAGCCGAAGATCAGCGGGAAGAGCGTGCCTGCGGTCTTGTGGAGGTAATTGAGCTGCCCGCGGGCGTCCTCGTTCATGGCCGCGCGCAATTGCTCGACGAAGCCCTGGTCAAAGCCCCCGACCATCGAGTCCGGCATGGCCAGGCCGCCGGATAGCTGCGAGAGCTGGTTCAGGGTGAGCAGGTGGAGATACCAGAAAAGGAACAGGCTGGCCACCACGCCGGCGACCAGGATCAGATTGCTGTTGTTCTGCGCCTTCTGCGGACTCCGGCTGGTGCTGGGGTTGATCACCGGCGGCAGGTGGTGCTGGGGGACGGCCGCATTGGCGCCGTGCTTCTTGATCCGCTGCGCGGGTGTCTTGGCCATGGCTTCATTATCGCCTGTCCCGGCCGCCGGCCGCCCGCTCCACCGTCCGGCCGCTCCTCAGCCGCCGCGGCCGGGCCGACCGGCGCGTCTGTTCACTACCCGGGCGGCGCCGATAGTCTGGACACGTGACCGAACTAGGAAAGCACCGGCTTGGCCGACACAGCACCGCTGAACTCAATCCCGCCTTGGATGACTACCAGCTCGCCGAAGCGCTGGTGCGCGAAGCCGGCACGCTGGCGCTGCTGATGCGGCAGGCCGGGCTGGAGGGCCGGCAAAAGACATCTGTCTCAGATGTGGTCACCGCCGCCGACCATGCCGCCGAGGCCTACGTTCTGGAGCAGCTCCAGCGCTGCCGGCCCGACGACGGCATCCTGGGCGAGGAGGGTGCCTCCGTGGCAGGCAGCAGCGGCCGCACCTGGGTCATCGACCCCGTCGACGGCACCTACAATTTCCTGCACGGGTCCAGCTACTGGTGCTCCGCCATTGCCCTCAAGGATTCGGCTGGCGTCCGGCTTGGCGCCGTCTTCCAGCCCGAGGAGGACAAGCTCTGGTTGGGCGGGACGTCCCAGCCCGCAACGCTCAACGGCGAACGACTGACCACCTTCCTGCCCGACGGGACGGACGGAACGAGCCGGTCGGACCTCCCGGTCTCCGAACTCGGGGTCGCCACCTATATCCACCCGAGCTGGCTCGCCGATCCGATGTGCGCCATGCCCTGGCATGCAGCCGCGACGTCCGCGGCCACGCTGCGCATGTTCGGGTCGGGCTCCTGCGACCTCGGTCGCGTGGCCGACGGTGAGCTGGGCTGCTGGTACCAGCACAGCTGCCCGGAATGGGACTGGCTGCCCGGCCAGGCGATCATCCTCGCGGCGGGCGGCGCGTCCGACGTCGTGCGCGTGAACGGACTTGACTGGTTCATCGCAGGAGGCACGACGGCGGTGCGCCAGCTCCGTGCCGCGCTCGAGTCAGGTTCCGTCGGCTAGCTTCGCCGCCCGCCGTTCCATCAACGTGGGACATGCCCATTTTTGGGCCGCGCGGGCGGACATGCTCATTCCCCGCCGCAATCTCCGTGGGACATGCTCATTGTTGGCGGCGGGGGGTGGACATAGTGGCAATATGTCCAGCGGCCGCGGGCAGGGGAGGGCATGTCCGGAGGGGGCGGACGCCACTGTCAGCGGCACCGCCTAGACTTATATACACCATGGATATGTTGTTTGACCCTTACGCCGACGGACCCTTCCAAGCTGCCTCCAAGACGGCCGCGCTCACGAAATCGCCCGCGGGGAACGGAATGGCAGCCTTCCATCCGGAGGCCAATGGCGGGGCAAGCGGGGGCCACGGAGCGGACTGGGACCGTCCGCAGCTCCCGACGGCGGATGAGCTTCTGGCGGGACTGAACCCGCAGCAGGAGGAAGCGGTCAAGCACGCCGGCGGCGCCCTGCTGATTGTGGCCGGCGCCGGCTCCGGCAAGACGCGGGTGCTCAGCAACCGGATCGCCTACCTGATTGCCACGCGGCGGGCACACCACGGCGAGATCCTGGCCATCACCTTCACCAACAAGGCCGCGGCGGAAATGCGGGAGCGGATCGAGGCCCTGGTCGGCGGCCGGGCCAAGACCATGTGGATCTCCACCTTCCACTCCTCCTGCGTCCGGATCCTGCGCCGCGAGGCCAAGAACGTCGGGCTGAACTCCAACTTCTCCATCTACGACTCTGCGGATTCGCTGCGCCTGATCACGCTCGTCGCCAAGAACCTGGACCTTGATCCCAAGCGTTTTGCGCCCAAGGCCATCCAGCACAAGATCTCGGCGCTCAAGAACGAGCTGATCGACGACGAGTCCTACGCCTCCAGCGCCAACCACAGCGATCCCTTCGAGCAGGCCGTCGCCGAGGTCTTCAAGGGCTACACCCAGCGCCTGCGCCAGGCGAACGCGATGGACTTCGATGACCTGATCGCGCAGACCGTCTACATGTTCAGGGCCTTCCCGGCCCTGGCGGATTCCTACCGGCGCCGCTTCCGGCACGTCCTGGTCGACGAGTACCAGGACACCAACCACGCCCAGTACGCCCTGGTGCGCGAGATCGTGGGCGAGGGCCCCGGCGCGGCCGAGCTCACCGTCGTCGGCGATTCGGACCAGTCCATCTACGCCTTCCGCGGCGCCGATATCCGCAACATCGTGGAGTTTGAGAAGGACTACCCGGACGCCCGCACCATCAAGCTGGAGCAGAACTACCGCTCCACCCAGACGATCCTCAGCGCCGCGAACTCCGTCATCTCCCGTAACCCCAACCGCCCCGAGAAGCGGCTCTGGACGGCCGAGGGCGACGGCGAGAAGATCGTCGGCTACGTGGGCGAGAACGAGCACGACGAGGCCCAGTTCATCGCCAAGGAGATCGACCGGCTGCAGGACGAGGGCAATCTGCGCCCCGGCGACGTCGCGATCTTCTACCGCACCAACGCCCAGTCGCGCTCCATCGAAGACGTGCTGGTGCGTGTCGGGCTGCCGTACAAGGTGGTCGGCGGGACCCGCTTCTACGAGCGCAAGGAGATCAAGGACGCGCTCGCCTACCTGCGCGTCCTGGTCAACCCGGACGACGACGTCAACCTGCGCCGGATCCTGAACGAACCCAAGCGCGGCATCGGCGACCGTGCCGAAGGCGCCGTGGCGGCCCTCGCCGAGCGCGAACGGACCTCCTTCATGGCCGCCGCACGCCGTGCCGACGAGGCGCCCGGCATGGCCACCCGCTCCGTCAACGCCGTGCAGGGCTTCGTGAAGCTGCTCGACGACCTGTCCGAGGTGGCCTCCGGCTCCGGCGCGGCCGCCGCGCTGGAGGCCGTCCTGGAACAGACCGGCTACCTCGCCGGGCTGCGCTCCAGCACCGATCCGCAGGACGAATCCCGGGTGGAGAACCTCGCGGAACTCGTCGCCGTCGTGCGTGAATACGAGCGCGACAACCCCGAAGGCTCGCTCGGCGCCTTCCTGGAGCAGGTGTCGCTCGTGGCCGACGCCGACCAGATCCCGGACGCCCCGGCGGGGACCGCCGACGACGTAGCCGCCGCCGTCGCCGAAGCCAAGCGCCTGGGTGTGGTCACGCTGATGACGCTGCACACCGCCAAGGGGCTGGAATTCCCGGTGGTGTTCCTCACCGGCATGGAGCATGGCCTGTTCCCGCACCAGCGCTCCGCGACGGATCCCAAGGAACTCGCCGAGGAACGCCGGCTGGCCTACGTGGGCCTGACCCGTGCCCGGAAGCGCCTGTACCTGACCCGCTCCGAGGTCCGCAGCATGTGGGGCCAGAGCCAGTACAACCCTGCGAGCCAGTTCATCGAGGAGATCCCGGCCGAGTTGGTGGATTGGAAGCGCGAAGGCTCCAGCCGCCAGGCCGGTGGCTGGGGGAGCGGCGCCTCCATCGGTTCCAGCCGCTACGGGGGATCCTTCTGGGGTGCGGGCACCGCCCGGGGCGCTGAGGCCAGCCCGTCCGCCGGCTTCAATGCCGACGTCCCCGCGGCGGTGGCGAAGAACCGGGTACAGCCGCAGAAAGAGATCGTCGCCGTCAGCGTCGGAGACAAGGTCAACCACACCAGCTTCGGCAACGGCACCGTCCTGGCCGTCGAGGGTGCGGGGGACAAGACCGTCGCGAAGGTGAAGTTCGGAGTCGGCGAGAAGCGTCTCCTGCTCCGCTACGCGCCGCTGGTCAAGCTGGAGGCCTGACCCTTTCCGACGGCCCCGACAACGCCGCCCGGAGGCTCCGAACCGCCGCCCAGGGGCCCGGCAAGGAGCCAAAAACCCCGTGATCTAGGCGTTTTTCTACGCTCCATAGAATAGTGTCCTTACTCACATAACGGGTAGTCTGGAACGGGC
>JAODMV010000050.1 GCA_025464875.1 Arthrobacter sp.
GCCTCATCCAGGACCGGAAGGTTGAAGTCGGCGATGTCCACGATTTCGAACTCGGCGTCGGTCCGCTCCGAGGCCTGCTGCAGGACCCACTGGGCCACCTGGTGGTTGATGCGGCCGGGGCGGGTGCTGCCGGTGATGATGGCGATTTTGGTCATTGCAACTCCTACGATAGATGCATTTGCATGTATTTGCTGGTTACATCCTGCCGCCATCTCGTTGAAGGGTCAAGTGTTGCTGGCGTGGGATAGCTCACGCGGGGCTAGGTGTCGGGGTGTCACCGCTATGGACGGCGCGCGGCAACTCCTCGGGATTTTCTTTGATGACGGTGCGCGGGTTTGATTCCGGAATGGCCGGCGGGATCAGCTGGACGGCTTCGGGAAATCCATTTCGGCGAAGCCGTAGTCTTTCAGCGCCGCAGGGGCGCCCAGGGCTTCGCGCAGGCTGTTGAGCCCGTCGAGTGCGCCGCCTGAGTTGAAGGCGGCGGCAGCGCGGGCCCCGGCCTCGGGGGCGAAGGGTGCGTTGCCAGGTGGGCGCCGGCCCGGCCGGCGCCGAACAGCACCCGCTGACCCAGGGTTGTGTGTTCAAAATTCAGACTCATCCGTACTCCCACTCGATATGACCCGACGCGTCGGGGGCGGGGCGGGATGCGCCGGCCGCTCGCCTTCAACCCGTCGCTTGACAGTTCAACAAAATACCTTCAAAGTATATGCAAATGCATGTATCGGCCGGGAACCGTTCCCGTCGCAGCACTTCAGGAGGAACAAAAAATGTCTGTTGAACTCACCCCCGGCACCTGGAACCTCGATCTCTCCCACACCGAGATCGGGTTCGTCGTCCGGCACGCTGGCATCAGCAAGGTCCGCGGACAGTTCACCGAGGCCGACGCCACCCTGGTGATCGGGGATGTGCTGGGCACGTCCTCGGTCAGCGCCACTGTGAACACCGCATCCTTCGACTCCAACGATGACAACCGGGACGCGCACGTGAAGAGCGCGGACTTCTTCGACGTCGAGCAGTTCCCCCGGATGACTTTCCGTTCCGCCGGCGCCCAGGGATCCGCCGAGCAGTTCAAGCTCGCCGGCGAGCTGACCATCAAGGACACCACCTTGCCGGTGGAGTTCGATGTCGAGTTCGGTGGCGCGGCCGTGGACCCGTTCGGCGCGACCCGCGCGGGCTTCTCCGCCACGACGGTCATCTCCCGCAAGCAGTTCGGCATCACCTGGAATGCGGCGCTGGAGGCCGGTGGCGTCCTCGTCGGTGACAAGGTCACCATCACCGTTGACGCCGCCTTCGTGCTCTCCGCCAATTAAGGGCACGCATCCCAAGCCCCGGCCGCCCGTGCGTTCCCCCGCACGGGCGGCCGGAACCACCGGCCGGCGCCCCGCAAGGATGCCGGGGCGGGACTATCCAGATCGAAGCTTTTGCCGCCGGCCGTCGGATGGATCGACCGGGACAACCACCCAACCCGGAGGAATCATCATGACCGCACGCACTTCCGGCCTGCACCACGTCACCGCGATCGCCGGCGACCCGCAGGCCAACATCGACTTCTACATCAAGGGCCTCGGGCTCCGGCTGGTCAAGAGGACCGTCAACTTTGATGACCCCTCCATTTACCACCTGTACTACGGTGACGACGCCGGACGGCCCGGTTCGCTGATGACCTTCTTCCCCTGGGGGAAGGTGGCACCGGGGCGGATCGGCTCCGGGCAGTCCACCACGACGGCCTTCTCCGTCCCCGAAGGGACGCTGGGCTGGTGGCAGAACCACTTCAAGTCCCTCGCCGTGGATTCGACCATCACGCGCATCTCCGCCGATGAGGAGCGCCTCTCGCTCCGGGACCCGGACGGGCTGCAGCTTGACCTCGTCGCCTCCTCCACCTCGGACCCCCGCAACCCGTGGGACTCCGCCTCGGTCCCGGCCGAGTATGCGGTCCGCGGCCAGCACTCATCCGTGCTGACCGTCGCTGACCCGGAGCGCACCCTCCGGGTGCTGACAGAGGACCTGGGCCTGCGCATCATCGGCGAGACCGCCGACCGGACCAGCCTGGAGGCTGGAGCGGGAGGCGCCGGCAACATCGTCGACGTGATCGCCGACCCGAAGGGACCGTCCGGGCTGGTCGCCGGCGGCACCGTGCACCACATCGCCTTCCGGGTCCCCGACACCGCGACCCAGCAGCTGTGGCGGCAGGACCTGGCCGAACGGGGCTTCGCCGTGACCGAGGTCCTGGACCGGCAGTACTTCACCTCCATCTACTTCCGCGAGCCCGGCGGCGTCCTGTTCGAGATCGCCACAGACACTCCCGGCTTCGACGTCGACGAACCGCTCCTGGAACTCGGCCGCTCCCTGAAGCTTCCGCCGTGGATGGAACCGTCCCGTGACGCGATCGCGGGCGCGGCCGCCCGCATCCAGCTCCCGGGCGAGAACAACCCCGCCCTGGCCGGACGCTAGGACACGCAGATGACACGCCTTAGTGTCGGCCGGAAGTGGCATGCTTGAAACGATCATTCCGGTCCCGGACCGGCCGCCCACCGGCGGCCGGCCCACGCCGGAAGCCGCGCCGGTAAGCGTGCGGTGCAAGCGAAGGAGCACTATGGACAGCCCGTTTTTTCTGGACAAATCCGATCCCGGCAGCTGGAAGGCGCTGAACGGCGTCGCCCTGAAAGTCGCTGCGGCGGCGGAAGCCGCGGGCCTGGAGCGGGCGCTGGTGGAGCTGGTCAACGTCCGGGTCTCCCAGCTCAACGGGTGTGCGTACTGCCTGGACCTCCACGACAGGCTCGCCCGGGAAGCCGGGGTCAGCGGCCAGCAGCTGGCCGTGCTGCCCGCCTGGCGCGAGACGGCCCTGTTCGATCAGACCGAACGCGCCGCTCTTGCCGTCGGCGAGGCCGTCACGGCCCTGCACAACGACGCGAAATCCTTTGCCGAACTGGCCCAAGCCCGTGACGTCCTGACCGAGGCCCAGTACTCCGCGCTGCAGTGGTGCGCGATCGCGATGAATGCCTTCAACCGGGTCTCCATCCTCAGCGGCCATCCCGTCCGTCCCCGCACCGCAGCCAGCCACCACACGGCGGACCGGACGGCCGCGGCCGCCCAAGCGCCCGCCGGGGCAACGCCGTGAGCAATCTCGAGACGGTCCCCGAGGAGATCATCTGCGCCGAAGGCGGCCGCACCGCCGCGATCGAGTTCCTGGCCCCGCGGGACGTTCCGCTGGGCGGCCCGCGCGCCATGCCGGTGCGCCGGACCCTTCCCCAGAAACAGCGCAGCCTCATCGGTTCCTGGTGCTTCCTGGACCACTACGGCCCCGACCTCGTCCCGGAGTCCGGCGGCATGCGGGTCCCACGCCACCCCCATACCGGCCTGGCCACGGTGAGCTGGCTGTTCACCGGCAAGATCGCCCACCGCGACTCCGCCGGGTACGAGGCAATCGTCCGGCCCGGCGAGGTAAACCTCATGATCGCCGGTAGGGGGATCTCCCACCAGGAGTACTCCACTCCGGACACCGGCATCCTGCACGGGGCCCAGCTGTGGTTCGCCCTGCCCGAGGCGGCCAGGAACATGGCCCCGACCTTCGCGCACTACGCCCCGGAACCGGTGCGGGGAGACCGGACCGAGCTGCGGATCTTCCTCGGTTCCCTCGCCGGGTCCTCCTCGCCCGTGGCCAGCTACACCCGGCCGCTGCTCGGCGCCGAGGCCCTGCTCCATGCCGGTGCACGGCTGGAACTGAACCTGGACCCATCCTTCGAACACGGGATCCTGCTCGACACCGGCGACATGACCCTGGACGGCACCCCCATGGCGGTCGACCATCTCCACTACCTGCCCCCCGGACACGGCAGCATCGTCCTGGAAGCGGGCCAAACCCCGGGCCGGGTGCTGATCCTCGGCGGCGAGCCGCTGGGGGAGGAGATCGTCATGTGGTGGAACTTCGTCGGGCGCAGCCATGACGAGGTGGTCGCCCACCGCGCAGCCTGGCAGGCCGAGATCGGCGCCGAACCGGCCGCCGCTCCCGCCGGCGGAATCTACCCCGACGGCGTCCCGTACCCGCGCTTCGGGCCATTCCCCGCAGGGTATCCGGCCCCGCTGCCCGCCCCCGCCCTGCCCAACGCCCGGCTGCGCCCCCGCGGCTGACGGACAACCCACCCAGGAGACCCCTTGGAACCCGAAACCATCACCGTCCGAAACGCCCCGGACCGCCGCCGCTACGAACTCCTCGACCGGACGGCCGTCATCGGCAAAGCGCACTACCTTGCTCACGACGGCGGCAACGGCCCGGAGCGGATTTTCAACCACACCACCGTCAGCGAGGACTACTCCGGGCAGGGCCTGGCCTCCCGCCTGGTGCAGCAGGCGCTCGACGACACCCTGGCCGCCGAAATCGCCGTCGTCCCCGTCTGCCCCTACATTAAGGCGTGGCTGCGGAAACACCCGAACTACCAGCAGCGCACGGCCGCCGTCCGGCCCGAGCACCTCGCCGCCGTCGAAAACGCCCAGCAGTAACAACAACGCCACCGGACAACGACCCCGCCCGCCCCGCCGCGCTGCTCCGAGCAGCCCGGCGGGGCGGCCGTCGGTTTATTTGCGCGACTCCGGGTCGTCGTCCCCGATGTGCCCCGGCGCGTTCGCGGCCAGGACGCGCTGGACGAACGCGGCGAACTCCTCCATGTAGTGCCGGAGGAACTGGGCGGTGTGCTCGTCCTTCACCTCGCCGGCGTCGCCGTACGCCTCGGGGTCGAACCGGACGTAGGCCTCCGGGGAATTGAGCTGGGGCGCGTCGAGGAAGCTCAGCACGCTGCGCATCGAGGACTGCATGACGGCCGTGCCGATGCCGCCAGGGGAAGCGCCGATGATGCCGGTGGGCTTGCGGGCGAAGGAGTTGGTGCCCCAGGGCCGGGATCCCCAGTCGATAGCGTTCTTCAGCGCGCCCGGAATGGAGCGGTTGTACTCGGGTGAAATGAACAAGATGCCGTCGGAGGCCTCGATGGCGTCCTTGAGTGCCCGGCCTTCGGGCGGGAAATCGGCGTCAAAGTCGGAGCTGTAGAGCGGCAGGTCCTTAATGGGGATCTCGGTGAATTCCAGGTCCGCGGGGGCGAGCTTGATCAAGGCCTGGGAAAGGGTGCGGTTGATGGATCCTTTGGCGAGGCTGCCGACGAGGTAGCCGATCTTGTACGTGGCCATAGCAGTGTTCCTTCCGTGGACGGAGCGGGTCCGCCCTTGACGGGTTACCTGGGACGGTGCAGGCACGGTGGATACCGTCCTCGTTCAGTCCACCACGCATCAGCCGGACCGCGCGACCTCCCGACGGAGCCACCGCTCTTTGTTCCCGCCATTGCACGCCCGCCGCACCTCGCACCTTCGACCTTCTAAAACGGCCGCTATTGATACCTGATCAGCGCAGCGGGAACGCCTTATCGTGTCCCGGACACGGGACGGACGGGCTACCGGAGCACCGGAACGGGCTGAGGTTGGATCGGGGCGGAGAAGAGCACCCTTGTCACACATATCTTCGTCCGAGGAGACCGTCAGATCGAGATCGGTGACTCGATCTTCGGCGTGAAGGAATCGCTCATTAAGGACTTCCAGGAACAGGCGGCCGGAACTCCGACCCCGGCCGGGCGCGACCTCGGTGACCGGACCTGGACTCGCGCCAGCTTCGACATCGTGCTGGCGCCCGCTGGCGCATGAGGAGCAGAGGAAATCCGCATAACTTCACCTCATGAGTGGCCGGCAAAACGCCCCCGCCTTGTCGAAGAGGCCGTAGCTGGGGTGGCTAGTCGCGGCGCTGAAGAGCCGTCGGCATGGCGACCTTGGGTCTGCTGCCCCCTGGGGCTTGGCGCGAGGCTAGCCAGGGCCATGCTTACATATGCGCTGTTATCGGCGTTTCATACGACCCCAGGTCGAACTCCCCGCTCGCGGCCTGCAGCGGATTCATGCGCGTGTTTCGTCCGCGCCGCGCCGCTACGGCTTGCGATGCGTTCGAGGGGCCGGGTGGCCTCCTCGAGGACTTCCAGCAAGTGCCGGTAGGAGTGCCCGGTTGCCTTGGACATGCCCAGCTCGCAGGTGCGGTTCGTGGAGGCGTAGGCGGCGAACTCGCGCCCGTTGATTTCCCGGGCCTGCTCATCGGTGGCCGAATCAGTCAGTTCGGGATGGAGTAGGCCGCGGTCCCCTGCGAAGGCGCAGCAGCCCCAGTTCAGTGGCACGAAGACGTCATCGGTCACGATCCGGGAGATCGCCATCAGCGCGTCGTTGGTCCCGAGTTGGGTGGACGAGCATGTCGGGTGCAGAGCCATGGATTCCAGAGGCGCGGTCACCGTCAGGCGCGCAAGCACGTGTTGGTGTACGAACTCCACCGAGTCCACGAACCTCAGGCCTGCGTAGCGTTCCCCGCCCTCTGCGGCCAGCCGCTTCATGGTTTCTAGGCCTTCCGTGCAGGACGAGGCGTCGCACACGACCGGCAGGGAGCCCTGCCCGCTGGCCTCGTACAGCCCGTCCAGCACCTTGGCGGACATGCTCTCGTAGCCCTTCGTGAAGCCCTTCGACTTCCACGGGGTGCCGCAGCACAGGCTGCCGATCTCCTCCGGTATGG
>JAODMV010000052.1 GCA_025464875.1 Arthrobacter sp.
CGACGAGGGTCTTCTCGGTGAAGGCGCCGATGCCCAGCGCGGGGCTGAGTTCGGTGCCGTCCTCGAGCGTCATCTTCTGGGTGGCGTTGTGGGTGTTGAAGCAGTACTGGGGTTCGCCGCGGCGGCACGCCCGGCATTCGCCGCAGACCGCACGCCAGTTCAGCACCACGCGGTCGCCGGGGGCCACCGAGGTGACGTCCGGGCCCACGGCACTGACGACGCCGGTGGCTTCATGGCCGAGCAGGAACGGGAAGTCGTCGCTGATCGCGCCGAGCTTGTAGTGCAGGTCGGTGTGGCAGACGCCGCTGGTGAGGATGTCCACCAGCGCCTCGCCGGGGCCGGGATCCGGAACCAGGATGGTCTCCACCGTGACGGGTGCTCCCTTGGAGCGGGCGACTACGCCTTTTACTTTATGGACCATGAAAAGCTCCCTCTTGTGCGCGTCGAAGCACCATGGGCGCAGCGCCGCACGCGGTTAGGCGCGGCCGGGGCAGGCCGCAGGTGTTTGGTGTCGGGGGGTAAATAGTCGGCGGGTGCCGGGAGGCTCAGGCGGCGAGCCGGCTCTTGACCTCTGCCGCGGACGGGTTGGTGGCCGCGGTGCCGTCCGGGAACAGCACGGTCGGAACGGTGCGGTTGCCTCCGTTGAGCTTCTCCACGAGATCCGCGGTGCCTTCGACTTCTTCGATGTTGATCTCGGTGTAACCGATGCCCTGGGCATCCAGTTGCTTCTTCAGCCGGCTGCAGTAGCCGCACCACGTGGTCGAAAACATGGTGATGGTGCCGGATTCGGGGGTGAAGTCCACGAAGTTCTCCTCAAGCTCATTTACGGTGCTGGTCGCCTGTGCAAGTCGGCATGAAGACCGACGTCACTCCCGATAACCGTAACCCGCAAGGCACTATTCCCGCACGCCGCGGCGCAGGCGGACGGGGTCGCCGGAGCTCCTGCGGGCGGACGGCCGGCGCGGATGACACGGCCTGCCCGTGGTGACATGCTGGTGGCATGTGTGGACGCTATGTGATGGCCCGGGCCGTCGGAGACCTGCTGGCGGACTTCGACGCCGAGCTCGAGGATGAGATCGCCATGACGCCGTCGTGGAACGTGGCCCCGACCGCGGACGTGCCCATCCTGCTCGAACGCCTGGTGGACGGCAGCGAGGTCCGGCAGCTGCACATCGCGCGCTGGGGCCTGGTGCCCTCCTGGGCCAAGGATCCGAAGATCGGCCCGAAGATGATCAACGCCCGGAGTGAGAGCGTGCTGGAGAAGCCGGCCTTCCGGAAGGCCGCCCGGTCCCGGCGCTGCGCAGTGCCCGCGGACGGCTACTACGAGTGGAAAGGGGAGGGCCGCAGCAAGCAGCCGTACTACGTCCACCCCAAGGACGGCAGCCCGATGGTGTTCGCCGGGCTGTACGAATGGTGGAAGGACCCGTCAAAGGCCGAGGGCGACCCGGGGCGCTGGCTGCTCTCCACGTCGATCATGACCACGGATTCGCCGCCGGAAGGCTATGCCGGCGGCATGCTCGCCGAACTGACGGCCCTGCATGACCGCGTGCCGCTGCCCATGGACCGCGACACCATGCAGTCCTGGCTGGACCCGCAGGCCGAAGACGCCGCCGCCCTCGTGGGCCTGGTCCGGGCCGGGGCGCACGACGTGGCCGAGGGGTGGACGATCGACGCGGTGGGCACCGCCGTCGGGAACGTGAAAAACGACTCCGAGGAACTCATCCGGCCGGTCGGCAGCCTGTTCTAGGGCGCCCGGCGCTCAGAGGGCCTCTTCCACCGGCACGTTGGCCTGGTAGTCCCGGCCGTCCGCATCGCTGAAGGCCGTCATGAGGTGCCCTTTGCTGAGTCCCAGGACGGTGCTCAGCGGAAAGTGGCCGGTAATGGTGTTGCCCGAGTGCTCCACGCCCTCGAGGTCAAAGGTCTCCTCGGTGCCATCGTGGCTGAAGTAGAAGAAGGAAACGGCCTCGCCGTTCATGAACTCAATACCCAGCCTGCGCTGGTGGGAATAGTCCGGCCCGGCGGCCATGAGCCCCACCACGTAGGCGCCTGAACCGGGGATGTTTCCGTCTATCGCGAACGTCGCCACCAGGGCGGTGTCCTTGGCGGCGATGCTGACGTGCTTCAGGAGTGCTTCATGGGAGCTCATGGCTCCATCCTGCGCCCTGCACTCCCCTTCGTCCACCCCTGATCTAGGTTTTGCCCAGGACCCGGCGTAGACTCTGATTGTTCGAAGATATGTTCGAATAATCATTTCGAAGAGTCACTTCGAATGGTCACTTGGTGCCTTGCTGCTGCGGGCCGGATTCAGCCGACTCCGGAATCCCGGCGGACGGCTTGTTTGGGGAGGCAGCATGGGCATGTTCAGCGAGCCGGTCGACGTCGTCTGCACACCCACCGGCCAGCCCCTGGAGCTGAACTGGGCAGGGAGCCACTACACGGTCTGCGCGGAACCGGTCCGCTGGTACGAGCGGCGCCAGTGGTGGGCCGAGGAAAGCCGGGCGCCGCTCGGAAGCGGCCCAGGCCTGGTGGACCACGAGATCTGGCGGATCCAGGTCCGCGCCTCCGCTGGGGCATCCCCGGAGGGCGCGCTCACCCTTGACCTGAGCCGGCATCTGGGCAGCGGGCGCTGGCGGCTGCTGAAAATCCATGACGCCCTACAGCCTCGCCGGCAGCCGAAAACGGCATGAGCTTCACCCATCTCCACGTCTCCACCGCCTTCAGCGCCCACTACGGGGTCTCCTGGCCCGATGAACTGGCGGCGGCCGCCGCGGCTGACGGCGCCACCGCGCTGGCGTGCACGGACCGGAACGGCCTCTACGGAACCATCAAGCACCTGAAGGCGTGCATGGCCGCAGGGCTGGACGCGATCGTCGGAGTGGACCTTGCGGTCTTTGACGACGACGGCGACCTCCGCACCCAGCCGGGGGGACGCGTCGTCGTCCTGGCGCACGGACACAACGACGGCGCCGGCTACCGGGCGCTGTGCCGGCTGATCTCCGACGCCCATGCCCGCACCACCGGCAAGGCCGGGGGGGCGGCGCCGGTGGCCGTGACCCGCGCGGAACTGGCCTCCCGCACGCTGCACCCGGCAACGCTGCAGCCGGTGCTGACCGTACTGATCGGCCCGGACTCCGACGTCGGACGCGCCATGGGCGGACGGCGCTACCTGCGGCCCCGCACCCTGTTCAAGCGCTGGCTGGACACCATGCCGGCCGGAACCCTGGCCGCGGAGGTGGTCTCGCAGCTCAGCCCGCCCGGCGAACCGCTGAGCACCGCCCACGCCGTGCGCATGCTCAAACTCGCCGCGGAGCACGGGGTGCCGGCGGTGCTGAGCAACGCCGTGCGCTATGTCGCCGAGGACGGCGCTGCCACGGCGGACGTGCTGGACTCCGCCCGGACCCTGAAATCCCTGCCCGAACTCTCCGCCGCCCCGCTGCTCCAGCCCAACGGGCAGGGCTGGCTCAAATCCGCCGCGCAGATGCTGCAGCTGGGCAAGGAGATCATCCACGCCGCCGGCTATGGCGCCGCGGACCTCCAGCGGCTGCTGGCCCAGACCGAGGCGCTCGCGGACCGCTGCCGGATGGACCCGGCCGCCGACATGGGGTGGAAACAGCCGGTGGTGCCGGAAGCCGCCGTGATCGGCATCGCCGGCGACCCCCTCGTGGAGCTGACCCAGCGCTGTGAGGCCGGCATCAACCGGCGCTTCCCGGGGATCTCCGGGAAGGCTGCGCGGCAGCTGTGGGCCCGGCTGGACCATGAACTGCGGATCATCGACAGCCTGGGCTTCGCCTCCTACTTCCTGACCGTCGCCGAGGTCTCACGGATGATCCTGGACCTGGGCGTCCGGGCCGCGGCCCGCGGCTCGGGCGCTTCCAGCCTGGTGAACTACCTGATCGGCGTCAGCCAGGTGAACCCCCTGCAGCACGACCTGATCTTCGAACGCTTCCTCTCCCGCGACCGCGCCACCCTGCCGGATATCGACATCGACGTCGAAAGCGCCGAGCGGCACAACGTCTACCGGAAGATCTTTGAGCGCTTCGGGGCTGAACGCGTCACGCTGATGAGCATGCAGAACGGCTACCGCGCTCGCGGTGCCGTGCGGGACGCCGGACTGGCGCTGGGGATGGGTGAGGGCAATGTCGGGGAGATCGCCAAGCAGCTGTGGCGGTTCTCGGCCGGGAAGTTCCGCGAGGCCCTGGTGGAAAAGCCTGAACTGCGGGAATTCGCGGGACGGGTGGAACAGCGGGACTTCACCGAGAACCAGCAGCTGGACCTGCTGGTGGACCTCACGGAACGGCTGGACCGGCTGCCCCGCCACATCTCCATGCACCCGTGCGGGGTGATCCTGGGCGATGCGACCCTGCTGGACCGCACCCCCGTCCAGCCCAGCGGCCTGGGCCTGCCCATGAGCCAGTTCGACAAGCACGACATGGATCCCATGGGGATGCTTAAACTCGATGTGCTGGGGGTCCGGATGCAGAGCGCCATGGCCTTCGCCGTCCGGGAAGTTATCCGGCTCCATCCCTCCAAGGCCGAGGTGGTCGCGGCCGGCGCGCACCCGGCCGGGCCGGACGGCAAGGGCCCGGACTACATCGCCGAGGACGGGCGCATCGATCTCAACGCCGTCCCGCTGGATGACGAACCCACCTATGAGCTGATCCGCAGCACCCACACCCTGGGCTGTTTCCAGATCGAATCCCCGGGCCAGCGCGAACTGATCGGCAAGCTGGCGCCGCGGGAATTCAACGACCTCATCATCGACATCTCGCTGTTCCGGCCGGGGCCGATGAAGTCGGACATGGTCCGGCCCTTCCTGGAACACCGGCACGGTTTCGCCCCCGAGGTGTACCCGCACCCGGACCTGTTGCCGGTCCTGAAGGAGACCCACGGGGTGACCGTCTTCCATGAGCAGATCCTGAAGACCTTCGATGTCATGACCGGGTGCGGCCTGGCGCGGGCCGATGAATTCCGCCGTGCGCTCGGCAACGAGGCGCTGGAAGGAAAGGTGGAGGAGTTCTTCCGGAAGGAAGCCCGGGTAAACGGGTACACCCCCGAAGTGGTGGACAAGGTCTGGGGCACCCTGAAGGCCTTCGGCAGCTTCGGGTTCTGCAAGGCCCACGGCGCGGCCTTTGCCGTGCCCACGTACCAGTCAGCCTGGCTGAAGGCGCACCACCCGGAGGCGTTCCTGGCCGGGCTGTGGGAACACGATCCCGGCATGTATCCCAAACGCCTGCTGGTGGCCGAGGCCCGGCGGCTGGGGATCCCCATCCTGCCCCTGGACATCAACCGGAGCCAGGCGGAGTACCGGGTGGAGCGGGTCGCCGCCGGCCCGGACCGGGGCAAGCTGGGCATCCGGCTGAGCCTGAACGGCATCTTCGGGCTCTCCGGCTCCGAACTGAAAAGGATTGTGGCGGCCCAGCCCTATGACTCCCTCGCGGACCTGCGGGCACGATCCCGGCTGAGCAAGCCGAGCATCCAGCGGCTGGCCCAGCTGGGTGCCTTCGATTCCCTGCACCGGGCGTCCGGGGGAGCCGCCAACCGTGCGGATCTGGTCCAGCACCTGCAGAAGCTGCAGAAGCGCCCCCAGCGGAAAGGCATGGAGGTCATCGAGGGGCAGCTGTCCCTGCCGCTGGGCGACGTTGAGCTGAGGAACCTGAAGCCGGGGCTGCCCGCGCCCAGCCGGGTGGACAACGTCCGGGCGGAACTGGACCTGATGGCCGTGGACGTCAGTGAACACCTGATGACCAGCCACCGTCCCCTGCTGGACCGGCTCGGCGTGACCACCGCCGATCGGCTGCTGGGGCTGCGCAACGGCACGGAGGTACTGGTCGCCGGCGTCCGGATCGCCACCCAGACCACACCCATGCGGGGAGGCCGAAGGGTGGTCTTCATCAGCGTCGACGACGGCACGGGCTGCGTGGATTCGGTCTTTTTCCACGAGGCACAGGAACTGGCCGGATCCTTGCTGTTCGGCACCCGGCTGCTGCTGATCCGCGGCACCACCCGCCGGACCGGACCCCGGGGGATCAGCATCAGCGCCAGCATGGCCTGGGACCTCAGCCGCACCGAGACCCTGCCGTTCCCGGAACCCGTTTCCGGCGCCCCCGCCTGCCGCGAGCCGGAAGGTGGGGGCCCGCTGGACGGGATCAGCCGGAACCTTGCCATCACCGGGCTGGGAAGCTGAAGGCCGGCACGAACAGCCGTGGCGCGTTGGTTGGCCTATCCGGAAACCGATAACATGGACGAGGCTGGCTGTGGTCCCCGTACGCCACAAGCT
>JAODMV010000066.1 GCA_025464875.1 Arthrobacter sp.
GCGTGCTGGACATGATCCGCCGGCTGAAGTCGGATCCCGTCGCGGCCCACGTGGACATCATCGGCGGCCAGGCTGCCACCCGCGAAGGCGCCCAGGCGCTCATCGACGCCGGTGCCGACGGCATCAAAGTCGGCGTGGGCCCCGGATCGATTTGCACCACCCGGGTCGTGGCCGGCGTCGGCGTTCCGCAGATCACCGCCATCTACGAATCCGCCAAGGCCGCCATCCCCGCCGGTGTTCCCCTGATCGCCGACGGCGGCCTGCAGTACTCCGGCGACATCGGCAAGGCGCTGGTCGCCGGCGCCGACACCGTCATGCTCGGCTCCCTGCTGGCGGGCACCGAAGAGGCTCCCGGCGAGCTGATCTTCGTCAACGGCAAGCAGTTCAAGACCTACCGCGGCATGGGCTCCCTCGGGGCCATGCAGACCCGCGGCAAGAACACTTCCTACTCGAAGGACCGCTACTTCCAGGCCGACGTCTCCGGCGATGACAAGCTCATCCCCGAAGGCATCGAAGGCCGAGTGGCCTACCGTGGCCCGCTGGCCTCCGTGGCCTACCAGCTGGTCGGCGGCCTCCGCCAGACCATGTTCTACACCGGGGCCCCCACGATCCCGGAGCTCAAGGCCCGCGGCAAGTTCGTCCGGATCACCGCGGCGGGCCTGAAGGAATCCCACCCGCACGACATCCAGATGACGGTGGAAGCACCCAACTACGGCTCGCGCTGACACGCCCGCCGGCACGACTGGCCGGCAGGCAGGCAGGGTGGCGTCCGGCAGGCAGGACTAGGCTGAATTCATGTCCGAAGTCCTGCCGGCGCGTGAGCCCAGCCGCAAGTTGACGCTGCGGCCCTACGCCCGGGCCGTGGCGCAGGTGCTGCGCGTCAGTTTCCGGGCGTCGCCCGCGGCCGTCGTCATGAAGGTCGCGGGTTCGCTGATTTCGGCGCTGCTGCCGCTGGTCACCACCTACTTCGCCGCGCTGACCACCACCGCGCTGGCGGCGGCGTATTCCGGCGACGCGGCGGCCGGTCAGCAGGCGGTCGTCTACGTCATCATCACCGCTGCCCTCGGGCTGTTCTGGGGCGCCTTCAGCAGTGTGGACCGCTACATCCAGCAGCTCATGAGCTTCCGGGTCGGCGCGATCGTCGGCGACCTGATGTACGAGCGGTTCCTGGCCCTCGAGTTCTGGCGCTACGACGACAAGGAAACTGTCGACCTCTACGACCGGGCCAAACGCTTTTCCGATTCCTACGCCCGCGTCCTGGACCGGATCGCCGCGATCTTTACCCAGCTCGTTTCCGTGATCCTGGCTATCGGCGCCCTGCTGCTCGTCAGTTGGTGGATCGCGGTGATCGTTTTGGTCGCGATCGTGCCCAGCGTCTACCTGCAGTTCAAACTCTCCCGCGAACAGATCGCGCACTGGAACACCCAGATCGACTCGCGCCGGCAGCGGCGCATGATCGAGACGAACCTCCTGCGTCCGCAGCACAGTGCCGAGATGCGCCTCTACGGGATCGTCGGGTATCTGATGGGGCTGCGCTCCCGGCTGCGCGACGCGGACGAGCGCCGCCGCCTGGACTTCCAGAAGCGCTACATTCCTAAGCAGCTCGCGGCCGACGCCCTGCAGTACGGCGCCGAGGTGGTGTCCCTGGTCTGGGTCGTGGGCCAGATCATCGCCCGGGCACAGCCGGTCGGGCAGTTCCTGTACGTCCAGCAGATCGTCAGCCGCGCGCTGTCGACGGCCAACAACCTCGTTTCCTCCCTGAGTTCCATCGACGAGGATCTCGCGAACCTCAAGGACTACGAGTTGTTCATGGCGTTGCCGGCGCCTTCCAACCATGCCCCGCCCCTGCTCCAGGCCCCGAGGACCATCGAACTGCGCAACATCCGGTTCACCTACACCGGCAGCGTGCTCGAGGTCATCAGGGGCATTTCCATGACCATCCGGGAAGGCCAGCACATCGCCATTGTGGGGGAGAACGGCGCCGGCAAGTCCACCCTGATCCGGATCCTGGCGGGGCTTTACCGCCCCGAGTCGGGGCGGGTGATGCTCGACGGCGTCGACCTCGCCGCCGTCGACGTCACCTCCTGGCACCGCCACCTGGCGGTGCTCAGCCAGGAGTTCCTCAAGTACGAATTCGCCACGGCGGCGGAGAACGTCTTCTTCGGCGACGTCGGTTCCCCGCGTGACGAGGCCAGGATCCGCAAGGCCGCTGCGGGTGCCGAAGCCCTCGATTTCATCAACAAGCTGCCCAACGGCCTGGACAACCACGTCAGCAACTGGATGGAGGATCCCCGTGGCAGGAAGGGAAGCGGACTCTCGGGCGGTCAATGGCAGCGCCTGGCGATGGCCCGGAATTTTTACCGCAATGCCTCCTTCATGGTCATGGACGAGCCCACCTCGGCCATCGATGCGCTGGCAGAACACCGGATTTTCACCCGGCTCTTCGCCGACCGCAGCAGCACGATCATCGCCATCAGCCACCGGCTGGCCACGATCGAAAAGGCCGACATCGTCTACATGCTCGAGGAGGGCCGCATTGTCGAGCAAGGCACCCACAAGGAACTGGTGGCACTGCGGGGCCGGTACTTCAGGATGTTCGAATCGCAGCTGAATCCGGCCGACGTCGGCGGGGCGTGAGCGTCAGCGGGCAGAGCCGGCAGAGCCCTTGATGGTTGTCTGCACGCGGGCCAGGCTGGGTTCCGGCGGAACGCTGCTGAAGCCGAAGCCCACGGCGGGCCGGATGGCGCAGAGCTGGCCGACGTCGTGGCCGTCCCAGCTGACGCTGGCGGAATCGATCCGACGCAGATCGGTCACCCCGTAGTACTCCTGCCGGCCGCCCTTGGCCGTACCCGCGGTGCGTACGCCGGGAAGGATCCGGGCCGCGAGGGGGCTGACGGCGCGCAGCCAGCGCGGATGGACCGCCAAGGGCCGGGGGATGAGCCGTGCCGCGGCGCCCAGGCCCGTGCGGGCACCGAGCCGGGCGTGGATCTGCAGCGGGCCGGCGTCCACCGTGAGCTGGTCCGCCTCGTGGGAGGAAGCCAGGTGGACGACGCGGCTTTCGTCGAAGTTGTAAACCGCGCTGATGAAGGCGCCGACTTCCGCGGTCGGAGCGAGCAGGATCCGGTGGCCGGACGGCAGCTGGACCATCGCGTCGGTGCAGGGCCCGAAGGGGGACTGCTGCCACAGGCCCACCACCGCACGCAGGCCGGACCCGGTGCCGATCCCGGCGATGCGTCCATCGAAGATCCAACGCTGGTCCATGACGCCACTGTACGTCGAAGCCGCACCTGCCGCTCGCTGGGATAACCTAGAGCAGTGACTTACGAGATTGAGATTGGCCGAGGCAAGCGTGGGCGTCGTGCCTACTCCCTGGATGACATTGCGATCGTCCCCAACCGACGTACGCGTGACCCCAAGGACGTATCCGTCTCGTGGCAGATTGATGCCTATAAATTCGACATGCCGGTCATCGCGGCGCCGATGGATTCGGTCATGTCGCCGGACACCGTGATCGCCCTCGGCCGCCTCGGCGGCCTTGGCGTCCTGGACCTCGAGGGCCTGTGGACCCGGTACGAGGACCCGCAGTCCGTCCTGGACCAGATCGCGGAACTGGAGAACGAGACCAACAGCCCGGCCGTCACGCGCCGCATGCAGGAGCTCTACCAGGCGCCGATCCAGCCCGAACTGATCACCCAGCGGCTCGCCGAGATCCGCGCCGCAGGCGTGACGGTGGCCGGATCGCTCACCCCGCAGCGGACCCAGGAACACTACAAGACGGTGGTTGCCGCCGGCGTCGACATCTTCGTGATCCGCGGAACCACGGTCTCGGCCGAGCACGTCTCGAAGGACCACGAGCCGCTGAACCTCAAGCAGTTCATCTACGAACTCGACGTCCCGGTGATTGTCGGCGGAGCCGCCGGCTACACCCCGGCGCTGCACCTCATGCGCACCGGTGCCGCCGGGGTGCTGGTCGGTTTCGGCGGCGGCGCCACCACCACCACCCGCCGCGCCCTGGGCATCCACTCGCCCATGGCTTCGGCCATCTCGGACGTCGCCGCGGCGCGGCGCGACTACATGGACGAGTCCGGCGGACGCTATGTGCACGTGATCGCCGACGGCGGCATGGGCTCCTCGGGCGACATCGTCAAGGCCATTGCCATGGGCTCCGACGCCGTGATGCTGGGCAGCGCCCTGGCCCGCGCCGAGGAGGCTCCGGGCAAGGGCTGGCATTGGGGGCCGGAAGCGCACCACCTCGAACTTCCGCGCGGCGACAGGGTCAACGTGGGGACGGTCGGGCCCCTCCAAGAGGTTCTTTTCGGACCAGGCCACCACACCGACGGCACCTCCAACCTGATCGGCGCGCTGCGCCGTTCGATGGCGACCACCGGATATTCGGACCTGAAGGAATTCCAGCGCGTCGACGTCGTCGTGTCGCCGTACGCCGGTAACTGAGCCCCTGCCCATCCGGAGAACTTGGAAGTAGTCTGGTGCACTACGAGCTTTGATCCGGATGGAGGCGTGACATGAACAGTTTTCCCGGCGGTTCTTCTCTTGCCGGTGGTGCCTTGGGCCCCGCCGAGCGCGAGGCGTCAATCGCGACCCTCAAGGGCTCCGCCGAGCCCGGCAAGGAACTCGACATCCTGATCGTC
>JAODMV010000073.1 GCA_025464875.1 Arthrobacter sp.
ATGCCCGCAATGTGATCCTGGAGGTCAAGGGCGGTGAGGGCGGCGACGAGGCTGCCCTGTTCGCCGGCGACCTGCTGCGCATGTACACCCGCTATGCGGAGTCCCGCGGCTGGAAGACCGAACTCATCTCGGCCACGGAATCGGACCTTGGCGGGTACAAGGACGTCCAGATGGCCGTCAAGGGCAGCTCGAACGACCCGGCCGAAGGCGTCTACGCCCGGCTCAAGTTTGAAGGCGGCGTGCACCGGGTGCAGCGCGTCCCGGTGACCGAGTCCCAGGGCCGCATCCACACCTCGGCCGCCGGCGTGCTGGTCCTGCCCGAAGTGGATGAGCCCGAAGAACTTGAGATCAACCAGAATGACCTCAAGATCGACGTCTACCGGTCCTCCGGCCCCGGCGGCCAGTCGGTCAACACCACCGACTCGGCCGTGCGCATCACACACCTTCCCACCGGAATCGTGGTGGCCATGCAGAACGAGAAGTCCCAGCTGCAGAACCGTGAAGCCGGCATGCGCGTGCTGCGCGCCCGGATCCTGGCGCACCAGCAGGAGATCATCGACGCCGAAAACTCCGCGCAGCGCAAGTCGCAGATCCGCACCATGGACCGCTCCGAACGCATCCGCACCTACAACTACCCGGAGAACCGGGTCGCGGACCACCGCACCGGCTACAAGGCCTACAACCTGGACCAGGTCATGAACGGCGACCTGGAGCCGGTGATCCAGTCGGCCATCGAGATGGACGAACAGGCCCGCCTCGACGCCATCGGCGAATAACCCAAGGTCCGGTGCTTTCATGACACGCGGCGCAACTGCCCCGAGCCTTGCGGAGGCCGTCCGCGAGGCGACGGCCGTCCTGGCGGCCGCCGGCGTGCCCAGCCCCAGGGTCGACGCCGAGCTTCTGGCCGAGCACCTGCTTGGCGTCGGGCTCGGCCGGCTCCGCGCGCTGCTGCTGGGGGACTCGCCGGCGCCGGACGGCTACGCCGAGCTGGTTGCCGAGCGGGCGCAGCGCATCCCGCTGCAGCACATCACCGGCGTCGCGCACTTCCGGTACCTGGAACTGGCCGTGGGGCCCGGGGTTTTCATCCCGCGGCCGGAAACCGAATCCGTGGTGCAGTTGGTGATTGACCGGCTGCAGGGCATGGCACGCCCCAAGGTGGTGGACCTGGGGACAGGATCCGGCGCGATTGCCGGCTCGATCGCGCACGAGGTTCCCGGCGCCGAGGTCCATGCGGTGGAGTACAGCGAGTTCGCACACGCCTGGGCGGCGAAGAACCTCCTGCCCCTCGGCGTCGTCCTCATCCGCGGCGACTTGCGCGACGCGCTGCCGGAACACAACGGCAGCTTCGACGTCGTGGTCTCCAATCCTCCCTACATCCCGGCCGAAGCCATCCCGAACGAACCTGAAGTGGCGCTGCACGATCCGCCCGAAGCGCTGTACGGCGGGGGAGCGGACGGCATGGAACTTCCGACGGCGGCCGCCGCCTCCGCCGCCCGGCTGCTGGTCCCCGGCGGCTACTTCGTGATGGAACACGCGGAAGTCCAGTCGGCCTGGATTGCTGCGATGCTGAACCGTACCGGGCTGTGGTCCGAGGTGACCACCCACCGGGATCTCAACGGCAAGGATCGGGCCACCAGCGCGGTCCTCGCCGTCCCCGCCCCGCTCGCCGATCAGGGCTCGCAAGAAGTGATGAAAGAATAGGGCAGTGACGACTAGCTACGATTGCACGGCAGCTGAGCAGCGCGCCGCAGGACTTGAGCACGCCCAGCGGGCCATCCGGGAGAACAAGTGCGTGGTTTTTCCCACGGACACCGTGTACGGAATCGCCGCCGACGCCTTTTCGCCCTTGGCCGTGACCATGCTGCTCGCCTCCAAGGGCCGCAGCCGGGCGATGCCGCCGCCTGTCCTGATCCCTCGGCTCAACGCCCTTGACGGCCTCGCCACCGAGGTTCCGGCCGAGGCGCGCAGGCTGGCCGAGGCCTTCTGGCCCGGCGGCCTGACCCTCATTCTGCACGCGCAGCCTTCGCTGGACTGGGATCTGGGCGAGACCAAGGGCACGGTGGCCCTGCGGATTCCGGCCGACGACATCGCCCAGGACCTGCTGACGCTCACCGGGCCGCTGGCGGTTTCTTCCGCCAACCGCACCGGCCAGGCCGCCGCGCAGACGGCCGCCGCCGCCGAGGCCCAGCTGGCAGAGTCCGTGGAGGTGTATCTCGAAGGCGGACACCGGCCCGCTGAAGGCGCCGACGCCCTTGCCTCCACGATCGTGGATGCCACGGCCGTCCCGCTGCGGGTTGTCCGCCAGGGCGCCATCAGCCTGGCGCGCCTGCGCGAGGTGGTTCCCGGACTGGTGGACGTGGACGGCAACGCACCTTCTGCCCCTGAGCCGGGCACAGCAACCCCGCCGCCGGCGGAATCCAGCGCGGAACCCAGCGCGGAACCCGGCGAAAAATCAGACGCGGAACCCAGCGCGGAACCAGGCGAAAAATCAGACGCGGAACCCAGCGCCGAACCCGGCGCGGGAACCGGCGCCGTATGACCCTGGCGCGGCAGCGCGTCTCCGTTCTCGACGTGGACGCAACACCCCTGACTGTCGCGGAACTGACTGCGGTTCTCAACCGCTATGTCGCCGAGGGGCGGACCCGCACAGTGGTGGGCCACAATCTGCACAGTGTCACGCTGCTGCATTCCGATCCCGGATTCCGGCAGTTCTACGAGCAGAGCGACGTGGTGCTGATCGACGGTGCGCCGGTGCTGTGGCTCTGGGCCAAGGCCCTGAAAGTCGGAGAGGTCCGGGGGCGGATCATGGACTATCGTCTGGGTTCGACCGACTGGATCCCGGCGCTGGCAGGTGTGGACGGACTCGAACGGATCGCGGTGCTCGGGGCAGGCGCCGCGGCCAACGCCGAGGCCGTGGCACGGATCCAGGGGATCGTCCCCCACGCCCAGGTGAACGGGATGCCCGGCGAGGACTGGAATGCGGAGCTCGAGGCGTCGGCCGTCGACTGGCTTTCCGGGCTGCGACCGCAGCTGGTGCTCCTCGGACTCGGCATGCCGCTGCAGGAACAGGTGCTCCTTCGCCGGCTGGACACCTTGCCGGCGGCGGTCTACTGCGCCGTGGGCGGGGCTATCGAACAGATCGCGGGCGTCCAGAAACTGGCCCCGCGATGGGTCGGGCGGCTGGGACTGGAATGGGCGTGGAGGTTCGTGCTCCACCCCAAGCGTGTGGGCTACCGAGTTCTTGGCGAGCCGTGGGTCCTCCTGGGGCTCCTGATCCGGCGCCGGCTGCGCCGAAGGCGCTAGACCGGAGGGCTAGCACCGGCCGCTAGAACTTCTGGTCCTAGAACTTCTGGTCCTTCAGGGGGCCGAAGCCCTTCCCGCGGAGCCCCGCGGAAAAGGCGCTGAACCAGTCGGCCAGGCCGCGGAAGTCGCCGCGGCGCAGGAAGTAGCCGAGGTAGCCGCCCACGTCCGCCACAAAGGACCTGACCCGGAAGTGGCGGCGGATCATGTACCCGCGGTTCCGGTAGTAGAAGTAGCGTTTGAACGCCGAATCCGGCACGATCACGTGCCACCGGGCGCCATAGACATGCTTGGTCTCGGAAAAGGCGTGGGGATGGCTGATGGCGGCCGTGGTCACGGTGCCGAAACGGATGCCGGCCTTGCGGAGCCGGATGGTGAAGTCGACCTCGTCCCCGCGGATGAAGAGGCGCATGTCCGGCAGCCCGACCTTGAAGAAGACATCGGACCGGATCAGGGCGCCGTTGAAGAAGTGTCCGTCGTCCGGCAGGAAACCGACCTTCTCCACCTCGGCGCGGTCATGCGTGACCTTGCCCTCGAGTCGGAAGAAGAAGGACAGCCTGTCCGGGTGGCCGGGCGCCACCACAAGGGGAACCACGGCCTCCAGGTCGCGGGCCTCGGCCTCGCGGAGCAGCGTGGCGAGGGTCTCCGGATCTCCGGGCTCGGCGTCGTCGTCCATCATCCAGATCCAGTCCGCTCCGCTGGCAACAGCTTTGAGGATCGCCAGCGAAAAACCGCCCGCGCCGCCAAGGTTCGCCTCGGACCGGACATAATCCACGTTTTCGTGCCGGTCCGCGACGTCCTTTGCGGGCACCGACCCGCTGTCGACGAGGCAAATGGAGCGAAGCGGCGCCGTCTGGTTGTTGATGGCCTCGAGCAGGACAGCCAGCTCCCGGGGACGGTCAAACGTCACGGCAGCAACTGCAACCGACTTGCTCATCGCGGGGTCCTTTCAGCACGGCCGTCAGTGGTTTTCCCGCCGGCAAAGGGCCGTGTGACGCGAAGACAGGTGGCCGTTGGCATTAGTATCTTGACTAGAGTCCACTGTAATACAGCCCTGTCAGGCACTACGCACTGCCTGCCCTGCGCACGGCGACGGAGAAGTTTCATTTATTGCAAGAGCGTTCCATGGCAATCGAGTTCACCCCACTTCCGGAGCCCACAACGGACCACGTGGCTGCGGAAGGTGCAGCCGGGTGCTGCTTGCGCTGACGTCTCCGGGCCGGTGGCTGCCGCATGATCATGTACCTGCTCATGATGCTGACGGCGGCCGTTGTGTCCTACTTCGCGACTTGGGGCGCGCGGATGATCGGCAACCGGCTGGAACTGTTCTCGCCGATCCGCAGCAGGGACATGCACTCACACCAAGTCTCCAGGCTGGGGGGTCTGGGGATCTTCGCCGGATTCCTGGTGGCGCTGATCGTGGCCAGTCAGTCCTTCTTCGTGAAAGACATCTTCCGCGGCAATGATTCGCCGTGGGGAGTGCTGGCCGGGGCGACGGTGATCGTTGTGGTCGGCCTCGCCGACGATCTGCTTGACCTGCGCTGGTGGGTAAAGCTCCTCGGCCAGTGCGTTGCCGCCGGCGTGGTGGCCCTCTGGGGCGTCCGCGTGACGATTGTTCCGTTCATCCCGGAACCCATCGTGATCGAGAACGAAGTCGTGAGCATCGTGCTGACCGCCGGACTCATTGTCACCACCATGAACGCCTTCAACTTCATCGACGGGCTGGACGGACTTGCCGCGGGGGTGGCCATCATCGGGGGAGCGGCATTCTTCCTCACCGCCTACTGGGTGCACCGGACGGCCGTTCTGCTGGATCGTTCCGACCTCGCTACCCTCTTGACGGCGCTCGTGGTCGGCAGCTGTTTGGGGTTCCTCCCGCACAACTGGTTTCCCTCGAAGATCTTCATGGGCGACTCCGGTGCCATGCTGATCGGCCTGCTCATGGCGTCGGCCGGCATCGTATCCACCGGGCAGATCAGCTCCGGGCTCTACGACCGGATCAACGGCATCCCCACGATCATTCCGATCCTGCTGCCCTTCGCGGTCCTCTTCCTGCCGCTGCTGGACCTGGGCCTGGCGGTGGTCCGGCGCACTGCCGTAGGCCGTTCCCCGTGGTCCGCGGACCGCGGACACCTGCACCACAAGTTGCTGGACATCGGGTACTCGCACCGCGGCGCGGTGGTCTTGATGTACCTGTGGACCTGCATCCTGGCTTTCGGCGGCTTGGCCTTCGTGGTCTATCCGTGGCAGATCGTCCTGGTGGTCGACCTGGCCGCGGCCGCCGTCCTGGCCGTCGTGACAGCATGGCCCTACCTGCGCCAGCGGACGCCCGGACAGATGACCGGGCCGCAGGAATAAACGCAAGGGCAGGGGAGTGTCGCCCTTTTCCGAATAATTTCTATCTACTGTAGAATTCAGGAGCGGCCAAGCGCCGCGGCCTCTTGACCCAGCATTTTTCACCCCCGACGATTGGGATCCCATGACCTCCAGCGCCGATCCCGGACCTGCGTTCGGCACCGGAGCCGTTGGTGTTTCCGGTCCCACAGAATCCCTGTGGTTGCGGTTGCTGGCCCTCAGTTCGGCCGTTGCCGGCGCAGCGTTGGTGCTTGCCGGCATTGCCGGCTTCCTGATGAACGGCCCGTCCGGCGTGCTGTCGTGCGTCTTCGGAGGGGCCTTGGTGATGGCGTTCTTCGCCATCAGCCTGGCCGTGGGCCACATTGTGGGCCGCAACAACCCGTCCGGAGCCATCGGCCTGTTCGTCGCCACATACTTTGTTAAGGTCGTCGGGTTCGCCGTCGTTCTTTTCGTCCTTGGCGCGCCGGCCTGGCTGCACGACCGCTGGTTCCTGATCGGCGCCGTCGTCACCGTGGTGTTCTGGCAGGCGGCCGAGATCTACGGCTTCAGCAAGGCGAGGCTCCAGATTTACAACGACCCAGAAACCCGAGAAGGCGGCACCGATGTTTAGCCGCAAAGCCGGCCCCAAAACCCGGCCCGAAAGCCCCAAAAATCCTGCCGGCGCCCCGGGTGTATCTGGGAACGGCAGGGACGGCGGATACAACGCCGGGATCGCCGTCTTCAGCTACATAATTGGCGGAATCATCGTCTGGAGTTTGATAGGCTGGGGACTGGATAATCTGTTCGGAACCCGCTGGATTGTGCTCGCAGGCGCTCTGCTTGGAGTCGCGGGCGGGTTCTATCTTTCTCACATGCACGGACTCACCAGTTCCAGAATCTCAGCTGGCGAGAACAATGCTGCACGTGGCCCGTCCCAGGACGAGGAACAGTAATGCCAAATAATTTCACAGGGGGAATGGCCGGCAGAAATGTCGCCAGTCCCCGACCGACGCCCAATGATGGACACTGCAGAGAGGAAACGCGTTGATCGCGCTTGCGCTCCCGGCCCAAAATTCAGGAGAGTTTGCTCCTCCTGGAATTGAAGAAATGCACCTGCCGGCTATCCTGCCCTGGGGTGCGGCCGAAGGATTCTCCAAGCAGATGCTGCTGGTGATCCTCTCGGTCGTCATTATCGCCTCGTTCTTTGTGCTCGCTGCGCGGAAGCAGCAGCTCGTTCCCTGCAAGCTGCAGTTCGCAGGCGAGATGGCCTACGGCTTCGTCCGCAACGGCATCGCCAAGGACATCATCGGCGGCAAAGACTTCATGAAGTACGTTCCGCTGCTGTTCAGCCTGTTCTTCTTCATCCTGGTCAACAACATCTACGGTGCAATTCCCGTCATCCAGCTTCCGAGCTTCTCGCACGTGGGCGGCGCCTATGTGCTTGCCGCGATCGTATACATCACCTGGATCGCCATCGGCATCAAGAAGAACGGCTTGAAGTACTTCAAGCTGGCCACCGTACCCTCCGGTGTTCCGTGGTACATCCTGCCGATCGTGATCCCGATCGAGATCATCTCCAACTTCCTGGTCCGGCCGGTGACGCACAGCCTCCGTCTGTTCGCCACGATGCTCGCCGGTCACCTCATCGTCATGATCGCCGGCTCCGGCATCGAGTTCCTGGTGATGCAGGAGAATGTACTGCTGAAGGGCGCGTCCGTACTCGTCCTCGCCGGCTCCGTAGCCATGTACATGCTTGAAGCCCTGATCATGGCGCTGCAGGCCTACGTGTTCACCCTGCTGGCTGCCATCTACATCGAAGGCGCCCTCCACGCGGACAGCCACTAGGCACCCCAAACTTCCCCACGCGGGGATGAAGCAAACCAAACAACCTGCCACATGGGTGGCATCTTGAAAGGAAGAAAATGGAAGGCTCCTTTAACGGCTCCCTCAACCTCATCGGCTACGGCCTCTCCGCAATCGGTGGTGGTATCGGTGTTGGTCTCGTGTTCGCCGCGTACATCAACGGCGTTGC
>JAODMV010000079.1 GCA_025464875.1 Arthrobacter sp.
GGTCAGGGTCTTGAGGAGCGGGTTGTTGGAGGCGGCGGTGGCTACCGGATCGAGGGCCATGCCAGATACCGAGCCGGCGCCGCTGGGCACCTGCGCGGCGTAGGCTGCACAGCCTGGCCCGACGAGGTCGGCCGCCGGATCCATTGCGGCTGCCGAGCCGGTGGCCGGCGCCGCGGTCGACGCCTGCGGCTCGGAAGCCGGCGTCGACGGGCCGGAAGCCGGCGTGGACGGGCCGGAAGCCGGGGTGGATCCGGCGCAGGCAGTGAGGCCGAGCATGGCTGCAGCAGCGATACCTGCAACGGCGAAAGTGGTGTGCCTGATGGTCTGCATTTTCGTTTCTCCTTATGTTGTGTCGCTCATCGGTTGCGGCGGAATATGCCGCCCTGGCCCTTTCCGACGGTGGGGCACAGACCCTTGGTTGGTGTCTCAATGGGTATTCGCCGGGTCGGAGGAAACGGATGGGTGCGGGATTCAAATTCTTTTCCGCGGCCGGACAGTGCTGCTGGAACTCCGGCGGGACCGGCCCCGTCCCGCGGTACCGCCGTTAAGCAAGAAGAGCCCCGGTCCGAAGACCGGGGCTCCCTAGGGTGTGCGCAAGGGGGGACTTGAACCCCCACGCCCGAAGGCACAGGAACCTAAATCCTGCGTGTCTGCCAATTTCACCACTCGCGCGCGGCGCCGTCGTCTACTGTCCTTGGACCATCGACGGCGGATGCCAGGCTCCATTGTACCTAAAGCCGGTGTACTTATTGCCGGACCGAGGCCCGTCCGGAGGGCCGGGCGGTTGCCGCCGCAGGACTAATCATCCAGTTTCAGATCCCGGCGAAGTTTGGCTACATGCCCGGTGGCGCGCACGTTGTATTGCGCCAGGACGATCTTGCCCTCAGGATCCACGACCACCGTGGAGCGGATGAGGCCCTCGTAGGTGCGGCCGTAGTTCTTTTTCTCGCCCCAGGCGCCGTACGCCTCGGCCACGGCGTGGTCTTCGTCGGAGAGCAGCGGAAAGTTCAGGCCCTCCGCGGCGGCGAACTTGGCGAGCTTGTCGACCGGATCGGGGGAGATCCCCACGACTTCATAGCCCGCTTGTTGCAGGGAGGCCAGCGAGTCCCGGAAGTCGCAGGCCTGCTTGCTGCATCCAGGCGTGGAGGCCGCCGGGTAGAAGTAGACCACGCTGCTGCGGCCGCGGAAGCCCTTCAGGCTTACATCCTGCCCTGCTGAATCCGTGAGGGTGAAATCTGGCGCCAGGGCACCGGGAACGAGTCGTTCAGGCATGAGTTTTTCCTTCGCAAGGTGGGGGAATATCCAGCCTAATAAGTCGTGGCGCGGCCGAGCAATCCGACGCTCGCTATACTCATTGGTATGCCTGATATGGATCGCTGGCCCACGGGCCGCCTACTGTCTACGGCAGCACGCCTCGTAGAGCACTCCTGGAACGAAAAACTGGGGGCCATTGGCCTTACCCACGCCGGGGTGATCGCCATGGAAGTGCTCTCTGTTAACGGACCGATGACGCAAGCCCAACTGGCACAACTGGTTCGGGTTCAAGCGCAGACGATGGGGAAGACGCTGAGCCGTTTGGAAGCCCACGGCCACATTTCCCGTGAACGCAGCACCTCCGACCGCCGCAGCCACGTGGTGTCGCTGACCGAACGTGGCCGCAAAGCGGTCGCTGAAGCAGCGGACATGGAACGATCCGTGCTCGCCTCCGCATCCATCGACCCTGACGTGCTGCGGCAGGAACTCCAGGCGGTGGTGAGGGAGCTGGCTAACCGGATGGCTTCACCGGAAGCCAAAGCTCTTGTCAGCGACGCCGAACCGGGCATGGCCGTCCAGACCACCCAGCTGAGCTGACCGTTCCCGCCGCAGCCCGCACCTGAGCCGGGGCGGCTGCCGCGCTCGGCAGCCGCCGGTTCCCGGCGTCGTCTTCCAGTGCCGGCCCCGCTTCCCATCGGTTCAGCTTTCTATTTCCGCGCAGTCCGGCGAGCAGGCGCGGCCGGTTCGCCCTTTTCCTGTGTCCCTCACCGCGGTCACCTCCCTCTGCGCATAGGGTCAGAGTATGGAGGTGGAGCAGCTGGAAGTACTCGAGGGCCAGACCTCTATCAATGAGCTCCTCGACGAACCCATCGGCGCACACCCGATCCAGCTGGAGCTGCCGATGCCCGGCTTGCCGCGCCCGGTCGCCCGGCAGGGGAAAACAGGGCGGCCGGCTCGAGGCTGAAGTCCGAGCTGGGGGCGAATCCCGCCGGAAGCCTCCATCGAGCTCCCGGCTACGAGCCCTGCCGGTCCTTAATCAAGCTTCGGCCCCGTTAGCCGCGGACAATGGAAAAGAACGGTTCTCCTCTGGCCGGGGGCGCAGATCGGCAGGTATGGTAAGCATACTGACGATTATCTCCCTTCGTCATTTCCACGTCGCTTCAAAGGAGACACGGTGAGTACCAAGGTTGAAAAGCGAGTCCTGGTCAACGTTCCGGTGAGCACGGCCTACAACCAGTGGACCCAATTCGAGGATTTTCCCCACTTCATGGGCGGGGTGAAGAGCGTCCGGCAGCTCAGCGATGACCGGCTTGAGTGGGTTGCCGAGATCGGCGGTGTGCGCAGGCAGTGGCAGGCCAGGATCCTGGAGCAGATACCGGACCGGAAAGTTGCCTGGGCGGCCACCGAGGGCGCAACCAACGCCGGGTCCGTAACGTTCGAGGACCTCGGCGGCGGTCAGGCCTCGGTGCAGCTGACCCTGGAATACGAGCCCGAGGGCCTGGTGGAGAAGGTCGGCGACAAGCTGAACATCGTCGAGAGGCAGGCGGAGGCGGACCTGAACCGGTTCAAGGCCTTTATCGAAGACGAGGGCTATGCCACAGGTGCGTGGCGCGGATCGGTCGGCGAAGGCGCCCCGGTGGGGACGCCAGGCGTTGATGATGCCGCAGGTTCGCGCGGGGACAGCGGCAAGGCCGGCGTTTCCGCCAAGGTCGTTGCCGGCGTCGGCCTCGCTGCCGCGGCCGCCGCCGGTGTGGCAGCGGCGGCAGGCAGCAAAGACTCCGACGCCGATGCAGTGCAGGCCGCCCCGGGTAGTCCGGCCCCCGCGGCCGTGCCCCCTGCGGCAGTGCCGCCCACAGACACGGCCGGCAGCGTCTTCCCCGCTGGGCAGGGCACGCCGGACCCGGATCTTACGACGGGCGGGACTGCTGGCCGGCCCGCCGCCGAGCCTTTCGACCAGGGCAACGGCCTCGTCGATACCGAAGGCGATTCGGACGGGACGGCCACGAGCGACACCTTGAGCGCAGCCGAGCGGCAGGCGGCAGACGACCGAGGACGAGGCATCATCCCTCCAGCCGGAGGCCCGGGACAGCCCTGACCGATTCCCTCCCGCGAAGGCTGCCAGCCACGTGATCCGGGCTGTACCGGACTAAGGGTCGACACGTCGGCGTAGGGGGAGGACGATGAAAGGACAGCCAAAGTAAGGAGGTCTGTGATGTGCTATTCATCGTGCGAGGGTTGGCGGAGCCACAAGAAGGATGCCACCCGGGAGGAAACCGAACTACGCCCGGAAGCCGCGCCTGAAGAGGCCCCGGAGCCTCAGGTGCAGGCGGAGGAGTCCAAGTTGTGGGCCTACCTCGCCCAGTTGGAGGAAAGCACGAGCCAGGAGCCGGACCCCGTTCGCGAGAACGTCTAGGCACTGGAGCAGGAAGGCGCCGCACCCGCGGGGCCTTCCTGGCTGTTTGACTGGCTCAGCCGGCGTAGCCGGACCCGGGGTTGCCGACGGCGCTGCGGCGCCTCTTCCGGATCAGGGCGGCCACTGCGGCCAGCAGGAGAACGAGGGCCCCGGCGAGCATCCATCCATGAAACACCGGCGCTGTAACGACCCGCGATCACCTGGGCGGGCAGATCCACCGTGACCGTCGGAGGCCGTCACGGTATGGGCCGTCATCCCGGTCGAGGTCAGCGTCCCGGCAGCGCCGGGCGAGGAGTGGCGGTCAGCGTTCCCGCCTTATCAACTGTTGTCATCTTCGGGAACAAATCATGGACTCCGGACCGCTGGCTGGCGGAGAATTGGACCGTCACATTCCACCTCGGCAGCCGTCAGGCGCCCGCTCGCCATCGAGGATTTCGCCTTCATCCCTAAGGGGCCTGCCATGCAATTTGACCAGTTCGCCGACCTGGTTGCGCAACGGTCCAACCTGGACCGGGACCGCGCCAGGGCCCTCACCGATGCAACCTTGAAGACGCTTTCGGAGCGGATTACCGGAGGGGAGGCGCGCGACCTTGCCGCCCAGTTGCCGAAGGAGTTGAAAGCGAGCCTCGAGTCCGCGCAGGAGCCCGCCGAAGCGTTCAGCGTGGATGAGTTCGTCCGGCGTGTCGCCGAACGCACGGGCCTGGACGAGAACACAGCCCGCGATGGGGCCCGGGCCGTGATGGTGACGATACGGGAGGCGGTGGCCGGCGGCGAGTGGGACGACATCACATCCCAACTGCCCACGGAATACAGCGAACTCACCGGTCCGATCATCAAGTAGCCGGCAAGATCGTGGCAGAACCCAGACAGGCGTATCCGCTCGGGCACCCGTTCTACGAGGTTATTCGGGAACTGAGCGCAGCCCAGGCCGACTTCGACGAGCTCGAGTTCGGGCCGCTGTTCACAAAGTACGTCGAGGTACTGGCCATTACCGGAGTTCTGGCGGTGTCGGCCGCAGAGGACCCGGTGACCCTTACCCTGTGGCGGGGCCAGCAAGACGGGAGCGGCGAAGCCGCAAGGGAACGGGAACCGCTCTGGCTTCGGGTCGACGTGGACCGCCTTCATGAGGACAACTACGAGGAAACCTACCGCGTGGATCCTGCCGCCGCGGAGCTGGGGCTCGCCTTAGCTGGCTCTGCTCCGATTCCCGAGATAGTGGAGGCATGCCGTGTCCTGCTCGAGCTGCTCGTCGCCGCCGAGCCCACCCACGTCGGCCTCGTCGGGGGAGCCAGGCAGCAGAGCTTCGAACAGCTCAACGAGGCGGTGCAGGACGGGTTCGACGAAGCAGGCGCCGGACTGGACAACGACTTCGAACACTCCGGTGGCATGGCGATGGACTGGATGCTTCACGCCTGGGCCGCCCACAGCGGTTTCGACGCCATCGTCTTCGACCTGAAGGAGATGGAGAGCTACTCGTCGTTCATGACAAAGGCCTGGTTGCCCACAGAGGGCGGGGAAGTGACGCTGGCCGCGTGGATCGGACCGGAAGAAACCGGCCCCGGAGCCTACGAGCAGGTCTTCTGGCTGGAGGTCGACGGCCACGTCCAGCGGATGCCGGTCGAGGATGCGGAGGACGAGGTGGTCCTTCCCGGCGGCAAGGCAGTGGGCAAGGGGGAGCTCCAGCGGGCCATCAAATACCTCCGGCCGATGCATGTCGAGGCATTCGACCTGTTCATGGAGCAGATGGACAGCAGCCGCCATGACGTATGCTCGGCGCTGTCGACCGTCGTACTGAACGCCCTGAACGGCGGGGAGGTGATGACCTTTGATGAAGCAGTCGGCGCCACCGAGGACCAGAGTTCACCCGGCCCGGCTGACGCACCGGATTGGCACTCCGCCGTGGATGAGTTCACCGCCCATTGCAAGCTCGGCTTCCTGGCCGGCGTCGTGGTGGAGGAGAGCCTGTACGGAAAGGTGAACATCCACGCGACCGCTGTTGACCCGATTACCCGGCAGAACGTCCTGCTCAAGGTGTACTGGCACCGCGAGGACGACTCGGCAGAGCCGGTTCACTGGCTGGCCGCCGACTCGGCGACGTGCAGAGCGCACGGCGGGGATCCGATGCGGCCTGAGCTGCTCGCCGGTTTCCCCCAGGGCAGTCGGGACCGGATCCTGCACGCCATCGACCACCTGCACGACATGGAGCACCTCGCCACCGATGTAGTGAACGCCAAAGCCGCCGACATGCTGGATGTGCTGGAGTCGGTCACAGTGGTGGGTGACGTGCCCGAACTCGTGGCGGGCAGCATGCAGGCCGAAGCTATCGAGGACGCTCTGGCCGGACTGAACGGGATTGCCCGGCTCTACACCGGCTCACTCCCGGAGCGAGGGCTCAGGAACTCCTAGCGGCCAAGCGCGGTAAGCAGCTCAGTGGCGGCAGCCAGGAGAAGCGAGCGGTCCAGCAGAAGCGGCACTCCGGCGCCGTCGGCATAAAACAAAACCCCGCCTTTGCCAGCCGTTAGGCCGGTAAAGACGGGGTTTTCCTTGGTGCACCCCCCGGGACTCGAACCCGGAACCCATTGATTAAGAGTCAATTGCTCTGCCAGTTGAGCTAGAGGTGCATCTGTTGTTTTCGTTCACCGGGGCTTTTTATTTCCCGCGTTGTTCTCCGCAACGACATGAAACTCTACACGAGTTTTGGCGCCGTGTGAAATCGGGGGGCCGAGGCGGGCGCCGTCCTAGCCGGCGGGGTCCAAAACCAGCACGAAATCAGGGTTTTCGTTGTTGCTGAGGGCCCAAAGCCGGCCGTCCGGCGCGAGTGAAACGCTCCGAATCCTGCCGTAGCTGCCTGTGAAATAGCCCACAGGGCTGCCGGCAAATTCCCCCTTCAGGGGCAGCACCCAGAGCCGCTGGCCGCGGAGGGCGCCGAGGTAAGCGGTGTCGCCCACGATCTCCAGCCCGCTCGGGGACGAATCCGCCGTCGATGGCCACACCACCTTGGCATCAAGGAAGCCGGAGCGGTGGGGCGCCCCGGTCACCTCCGGCCAGCCGTAGTTTCCGCCGGGCACGATCAGGTTGAGCTCATCATTGACGTTGGGGCCGAATTCGCTGGCCCACAGCCGGCCCGCGCTGTCCCAGGCCAGGCCCTGGACGTTCCGGTGGCCCAGGCTGTACACGGGATTGTCGCCGAACGGGTTTCCCGGCGCGGGCCTGCCGTCGGGCGTGAGGCGGAGGATCTTTCCGCCCAGGGCCGTCCGGTCCTGCGGCTGCTCGCGACGCTGGGCGTCGCCGGTCCCCACATAGAGGTAGCCGTCGGGCCCGAAACGGATCCTTCCGCCGTCGTGCGTGGAGGCCTTGGGGATTCCGGTGAAGATGACCTGCGGGGGACCCGGCGTCAGCTGTCCCCCTGCCTCCTCGAGGCGGAGGCGGACGATCCTGTTGTCACCGGCCGCGGTGAAGTAGGCGTACAAGTAGCGGTCCGTTGCGAAGCCCGGCGACAGGGCAAGCCCCAGCAGCCCGCCTTCGCCTCCGGCTACGACGTCGGGCACCTGGCCGATGGTGCCGGCCGGCGCGCCGCTGGCCGCCCCGCCGCTCACCGTCCTGAGCAGTGCGGTATCGCGTTCGGAAATGACGGCGGTCCCGTCCGGCAGGAAGACGGTTGACCACGGCAGCTGCAGCCCGGCGTCGATCCTGCCGGCGACGGTCGGTGGGGCCGGCGCCGCCTGTCCTCCGCCGGAGGTGCTCCCGCCGGTCTCGGCGGCGGTGGCCGGGGGAGTGCCGGAAGCCGCGGTGCTGCTGTCCGGGGGAGTGCCGCCGCCCCCGATGCAGGCTGTGAGCAGCAGCGACGCGGCGGCGACCAGCGCCGCCCCGGCAGCTGCCCTGCCGGATCCGAGCCGGGGCAGGAAAGGGCGGGCCACAGCTGTTTTCCTGCGGCCCGCCCTCGTGGTGATCACCCAAGGGCCCATGTCGGTGTGCCCGTTGCCGGCCCGCCACGCCGGAACCGGAGCTACTTCCGGGTCCGGCGTGGTGGCCGGAAGCCGGCAGCTTCGGCATGGGCCGGGGAAAGGAACCAGACCTCCGCGAGGGTTTCCTCGAAGGCTTGGCTGGTGTCCTCGTAGTAGACCATCGTGGAGGCGATGCCCTTGACGGTGAAACCCTCCGGACCGCTGCCATCGGCCGCGGGGGCTGCAGATCCCTCCCCGTAGGGGTGGTCAAGAGCCAAATGGCCGGCCGGTTCGGCGGTGTGGCTCGCGGAGGCCTCCGACGCCGCTGACGACGCCGCGGTCTGCAAGGTTTCCGCTTCTGCGACGGGGACCGCAGGAGTTTCGGGCACTGCGGGCGCCGGCGCGCCGGATGTGGGGGCGGCTGCCCCCGCGGCGGCCGACGCTGCCGCGGATGCCCCCGCCGGACGCTCCGCCTGGACGTCCGCCGCGTAGCCGGCCTCGGCCGCTGCTTCCGCCTCGGCCGCTGCCGATTCCGCGCCGGGCAGGGTCGGGGCGTGCGGTTCGGTGTATTCGGGGTGGTGCACCGGGACGCCGGGGCCGCTCGGGCGCTCCGCCTCGGACGGCGCGCCCAGGGCCGCCGG
>JAODMV010000085.1 GCA_025464875.1 Arthrobacter sp.
CAGATCGGCCCGATCGCCAAGCCGCGCGACATCGTCGTGGTCCCCGATGTGCCGAAGACACGAAGCGGCAAGATCATGCGGCGGCTGCTCACCCAGCTCTTCGAAGGACCCACGCTGGGCGACACCACCTCGCTCCAGAACGAACCGGCGATAGCCGGCATCCAGGACGTCCTGCGTGAACGCGTCGCAGCCGTCTCCCCCGCAGCAAAATCTGTCCAGAAGTAAAGGAAATACCATGACCGACATCAACAACGTTGCCCGTCTTTCCGAGCCGCTCAAGTTCTCCTACTGGGTTCCCTACGTGTCCGGCGGACTGGTGGTCTCCACCATTGAACAGCGCACCGGCTGGGACTTCGACTACAACAAGAAGCTGGCCCGGATCGCCGAGAACTCCGGCTTCGAATACGCCCTGACCCAGACCCGGTATGCCGCCTCCTACGGCGCCGACAAGCAGCACGAGGCGACCTCCTTCAGCCTGGCCCTGCTGGCCGCTACCGAGCGGCTCAAGGTGATCGCCGCCGTCCACCCCGGCATGTGGCACCCCGGCGTGCTGGCGAAGTACGTCATCACCGCCGATCACATCTCCAACGGCCGCGCCGCCGTCAACATCGTCTCCGGCTGGCTGAAGGACGAGTTCATCAACTTCGGCCTTGAGTGGCTGGAGCACGACGAACGCTACGTCCGCACCGAGGAATTCATCAGGATCCTCCGCGGGCTGTGGACCGAGAAGGAGTTCAGCCAGGCCGGCAAGTACTACAACATCACGGACTTCACCCTGCAGCCGGCGCCGGTCGACGTGCCGGGCCGCGCGCACCCGGAGATCTTCTTCGGCGGCAACTCCACCGCCGCCCAGGCCACCGCCGGGCGGGTTGCCGACTGGTACTTCTCCAACGGCAAGTCCCTTGACGGCTTCAAGGAGAACATCGCCGGGGTCGTGGCCGCCTCGGGTGTTGCCGGCCGCGGCGCCGAGGGCGCCCTCCCGACGCCCCGCTTTGGCCTGAACGGCTTCGTGATCGCCCGCGACTCCGAAAAAGAAGCCCGCGAAACCCTCCGGGAGATCGTGGCGAAGGCGCACAAGCCGGCCGTCCAGGGGTTCCGCGACGCCGTCCAGGAAGCCGGCCCGTCCACGAAGGACGGCAAGGGCATGTGGGCGGACTCCTCGTTCGAGGACCTCATCCAGTACAACGACGGCTTCAAGACCCAGCTGATCGGTACCCCGGAGCAGATCGCCGAGCGGATCGTGGAGTACAAGAAGATCGGCGTGAACCTGATGCTGACCTGCTACCTGCACTTCCAGGAGGAGGTGGCGGCGTTCGGCCAGGACATCCTGCCGATCGTCCGCGAGCTCGAGGCTGACCTGGCCCGCAAGCACGGCACCGAACTGGACCTCTCCGGCACGCCCGTCGCAGCTCCTGCAGGCAGCGGACTGGTAGGCGTCTGATGGCTGACCGCACCTTCGGTTTCCGCACCCGCGCCCTGCACGCCGGCGGGACGCCCGACGCCGAGCACGGCGCCCGCGCCGTCCCGATCTACCAGACCACCTCCTTCGTGTTCAAGGACACCCAGGACGCCGCGAACCTGTTCGCCCTGCAGAAGTACGGCAACATCTACTCCCGGATCGGCAACCCCACGGTCGCCGCTTTCGAGGAGCGCATCGCCTCGCTGGACGGCGGCATCGGCGCGGTGGCCACGTCCTCGGGCATGGCCGCGGAGTTCATCACCTTCGCGGCGCTCACCCAGGCCGGCGACCACATCGTGGCGGCCTCCCAGCTCTACGGCGGCACGGTCACCCAGCTGGACGTGACCCTGCGCCGCTTCGGCGTGGACACGACCTTCGTGCCCGGCACCGACCCGGCCGACTACGCGGCCGCGATCCGGGACAACACCAAGGCCCTGTTCGTCGAGGTCGTGGCCAACCCCTCCTCGGAGGTCCAGGATCTGGCCGCCCTCGCGAAGGTGGCGCACGACGCCGGCATTCCCCTCGTCGTCGACGCCACCTTGAGCACCCCCTATCTGGTACGGCCGATTGAACACGGTGCGGATATCGTGATCCACTCCGCCACGAAGTTCCTCGGCGGGCACGGCACCACCCTGGGCGGCGTCATCGTGGAGAGCGGCCGCTTCAACTGGGGCAACGGTAACTTCCCCACCATGACCGAGCCGGTGGCCTCCTACGGCAACGTCTCCTGGTGGGGGAACTTCGGCGAGTACGGCTTCCTCACCAAGCTGCGCTGCGAGCAGCTGCGCGACATCGGCCCGGCGCTGTCCCCGCAGTCGGCCTTCCAGCTGCTGCAGGGTGTCGAAACCCTCCCGCAGCGGCTGGACGAACACCTGAAGAACGCCCAGGCCGTGGCGGAATGGCTTGAGGCGGACGAGCGCGTGGCCTACGTGAACTTCTCCGGCCTGCCCTCGCACCCGCACTTTGAACGGGCCCAAAAGTACCTGCCGCTGGGACCGGGCTCGGTGTTCTCCTTCGGCGTCAAGGGCGGCCGCGCCGCGGGGCAGAAGTTCATCGAATCGCTGCAGCTGGCCTCGCACCTGGCCAATGTGGGCGACTCCCGGACCCTGGTGATCCACCCGGGTTCCACCACCCACCAGCAGCTCAGCCCCGAGCAGCTGGAGTCGGCCGGCGTCCCGGAGGACCTCGTGCGGATCTCCGTGGGGCTGGAAGACATCGACGACATCCTGTGGGACCTGGACCAGGCCCTGGACGCGGCGCAAACCGCCACGGCCGCGGAAGCAGTCGCGGATGCGCCCGCGGCGGATTCTTGCACGATCGGAGCGAAGTGATGACTGTTGAAGAACGAACCTGGACCGGCCCGTCCGCACCCGAACGCCTGAACCTGCTGCGGCAGGCGAAGTCGATCGCGATCGTGGGCGCCTCGGACAAGCCGTCCCGGGCCAGCTACTTCGTGGCCACCTACCTGCAGTCCTCCACCCGGTACAAGCTGTACTTCGTGAATCCCGTGGTGAAGGAGATCCTGGGCGAGCCGACGTACGCCTCGTTGGCGGACCTGCCGGAGAGCCCGGACATCGTGGACGTGTTCCGTAAGCATGATGACCTGCCGGGGGTCCTGGACGAGGCCATCGCGGCAGGCGCCAAGACCCTGTGGCTTCAGCTCGGGTCCTGGCACGAGGACGTTGCCAAGGAGGCGGAGGCGGCGGGGCTCGACGTCGTGATGGACCGCTGCGTGAAGATTGAGCATGCCCGTTTCCATGGCGGTCTGCACCTGGCCGGCTTCGACACCGGTGTCATCTCCTCGAAGCGGCAGGTCCTGGCCTAAGAGCCCGCTGGCCGCTCCCGGGGAACGCCGATCAGGACGGCGTTCCCCGGGAGCCTGCGGCAGACCCGGCTGGCTCCATCCCCGCCGATCAGGGCGGGGGTCAGCGCGCGATCAGAACCGCCCCGGGCCGCTGGACGGGCCAGGGCGGTGTCGCTTCGCCCGGCGGGCGCGGAGCACCCGGCTGACGATGACCGGAAGCAATGCGAAGATCAGTTTTTTCATAGCCTTAATCCCTACTCTCGGGTGCGGCCAGCGGTGCGGTCCGCCCCTCCCGGCAAGGGGAGGGTGGCCCGGCCGCAGGCGACACTTCTAGGTGTTCCGGACCTGGTCCTTGGCGTCGGCGGCCGTGTCCTTGACCTCGGAGACGGCGGTCCGGCCTTCTCCCTTGACGTTTTCGGCGGCGTCAGCGGCTGTTGCCTTGACGTTTTCGACGGCTTCCCTGGCCGGTTCCTTCAGCCCTTCGGCCATGTCCTTGGCGGCCTCGGACAACTGCGCGGTGACCGGCCCGGCGGCGGTCTTGAGGGCGTCTGCCGCTTCCCGTTCCTTCTGGCCGGCGGGAACCAGCGAGGACACCAGAAGGCCGGCGCCGAAGGCGATGAGGCCGGCGGCGAGGGGGTTTCCCTGGGTTTTGGCCGCTGCCTGGCGGGGCACGTCGCTGAGACGTTCGCGGGACGCTTTGATGTCGGCGCCGATGGCGTCCGGGTTTTCGCTCATCGCTGGTCCTCGTTCGGCTTCAGCGTCGGCGGGATTTCCTGGAGTGTTTCTGCCGTCTGGGGCAGGCCCTTGATGGCCTGGAGCTCCTTGCGGCCCCTGGCGGCCAGGACGGCGGCGGCGATGCCCCAGATGAGCGCTACGACGACGGCGGACCAGCCAAGGCCAATCAGCTGGCCGAGGGCGTACCAGAGTGCGATGGACAGGAACAGCAGCACGAAGTGGCCGGCCACCCCGGCGCCTGCGAGCAGGCCCCCGCCTTTGCCCGCCCTGGTGGCCGACTGCTTCGCCTCGGCCTTGGCGAGTTCCAATTCCTGGCGCATCAGGGTGGACATGTCACGGGTGACCTCGCCGAGAAGATCGCCGATGGAGTTGGTGTCCGCCTTGACGTGCGCGGCTGTCGGCGGAGTCTGCGGTATCTGGCTGCTCACAGCTGTCGACCTTCGCCGGGCGCGTAGGGGTCATCAACATCGCGCAACGGCTCCCCGGCCGGGGCGCCGCCGGCGACGGTCTGCGGATAGGCCGGAGCCGCCCCGGTCCGCGGGGGCTCGCCGAGGGTGGTCTCTTCGTAGAACGGTTCACCGATCCCTGCGGTGATGGCGCTGCCGGCCGCCGGGGGCATTACCGGCTGCGGCGGCAGGCCCGGTCCCGTGCCCGTAGCGGGGGCTCCGGCCTGCAGGCTCCTGCCAAGCCGGCCGGCAAGGACGCCGGCTCCGGCCGCGCCCAGGAGGAACACGCCCGGACGCTGGCGGGCAAAGGACTTCACTTCCGCCAGCAACGAACCCGGATCGCGGTTTTCAAGCCACGATGCCACCGACTTGGAACGCTCCGCGGCCTGGCGGATCAGGTCGGCGGCCACGCCGGGTTGGTCCGATGCATTGGCCATGTTTTCGAGTTCGCCGGAGATGGACCGGAGTCCTTCGGCGACCTTCTGCTGCTGGGTGCCCGCCTGGCTGGTGAAATCCGCCCTGGCCTGCTGGAGGAGGTCCCGGGCATTCGTTTTCACCTCGGAAGCGACGTTGGCGGCCTCGACCTTGGCTGTTTCGGCCACTGTCTGGGCGGCGCCGGCAGCCTGCCCGGCGACTCCTGCGGCCTCCTCTTTGGCCGTTTGGCTCTGGGAAGACGCCCCGCCCGCTGCGCCGGACCCTGTTGTTCCGGACCCTGTTGCAGTTCCGGCGGTTCCGTACGGGTCGGCCGGCGCCGAGGGGTCAGGCTGTGTCCATTGGTTCTCTGTCATCGTTTGCTCTCTTTCAGGAAGGGTCGCTGGCGATCAAGAACCAGCACTGCTGGCTTTGCAATAGTAAGCATGGTTACTAATAGATGGTAAGCACAGTTTTCATCCGTTGCGCAAGTGGAATTCTCCGCACCCGCCGCGCCCGGGACCCGAGCCCGAACCCCTCGGCCTGCGACCACCCTCCGGGAGGGGCCCGGCCTCGCGCCGCCCAGGAAGCGGCCGCCGAGCGGGAAAATGATAAGCATACTTGCCAAACCGCTGCCGGGCATGTCTATGGTGGAGGACAAGGCGCCAGTGGGGAGACGACGCAGTCGTGATCAGGTCCGAGGAGACACCATGCTCACAAGGAAAACATTGACAGCCTTTTCAGTGCAGCCCGATGACCAGCGAGCCTGAGCGGGACCTGGGCGACAGCTACCGGCTACTGTCCCTGGCTGCCCGGCTGGTGGAGCGGCGCCAAGACGACGTCTTGGCGCCGCTGGGCCTGACCCGGGCCGCCGTGATAGCCCTGGAAGGAATCGAACCCGGGCCGCTAAACCAGGAACAGCTTGCGGCCCTCGTGCACGTGACGAGCCAGACGCTGGGGAAGGTTCTGGCCCGACTCGAAGCAGGCGGCCTCCTGACCCGCACACGGCCTCCGACGGACCGGCGCCAGCTCGTCGTCGCACTGACTGCCGCCGGCCAGGCCGCCCTGACCGCAGCCCGCCGGGCAGAAAAAGATGCCTTCCCAGCGGACGTCGATCCTGAGGGCTCGAAGGGCCTTCAGGAGGAACTGGCCAAGGTCGTGGACTGCTTTCACCCACCGCAACAGGGCTCCCCTCCGGGGCCCGTGCCCCAGCGCCGTCCAGGGTCTAGCGGGGGTCATCGTCCTTAGCGGCAGCGGGCGGGCCATCCGGAGTTTCGTCCTCTACATCTGCGCCCTCGGCGGGCTCTTGGGCATGGGCCCGGATTTCCGACACATCTGCAGTCGGATCACCCTCAGCCGGCGCCTCGCTGTGTTGGCGTTCGAATGCCTCGGGTGTTTCGCTCATGTCGCGTCCTTTCGTGTCCCTGCCCTGGCGCCGTTCCATGTGAGGCACCTTGGGCCGCAGAGGAGGCCGGCAGAGGGAACCATCGATAGTGCCGGGAAGTTACTGCTTTTCTCATGGTGGCGTGGACTCGTTCCACGGTCAAGAACTTCCTCCGGCCGGCGGGCGCCACGTTCCAGACGCGGGACGGGCAGCGGGCGCGGAACCGGCAGCAGGAGCAGGTGGACTACCGGGCCGGGGGAAAACCGCCGGGGTTCAGTAGCGTCGGGACCGGGTTATCCGGTGTCTTTTCAGGGGCGGTGTCCCGGGGCAGGTCCGGCAGCGGAGGCAGCGACGGCAACGAAGGACGCGGGGCCGGCAGCGGAAGAACCCCGCCCGGACCTGCTGCGGGCGGGGTGGCGGGCCCCTTCGTTCCGGGAGCCCCGGCGCCGGGAGCTGTGGGTACTTCCGCCGACGGAACCACAGCGGGGCCTGGCGTTTCGGCTGCCGCGCTGGTGGGCGGGTTGAGGGCAGGCACGTCGCTGGGTGACGGCCCGGCAGGGACGGTGGCGGGATCCGTTGCCGGGCCGCGGTCCGCGGTATCCCCGGACGTCTGGAAAATGAGGCCCACGCTGCGCCGAAAACCTTCATTGGAGGCCGCAACGGCGCCCGCCCCGAGCGTCATCGCGCCGATGACGGCGCCGCCTACCACCGCCAGGCGGCGATTACGGCTCCGGCGGCGCCCTGCCAGACTCGCGACTCCGGCCGGCAGCGTCTCCTCCGCATCAGCGGCACCGGGTATCGGCGTGGTTCCAGCGGCGGGTGAGCCGTGAGCGGCCGCGGCCAGCAAGGCTGCCAGATCGGCGCGGGGCGCGGGAGGCTGGTCCGGGAGCAGCGCGCGGAGCTGTTCGAGGGAGCCGCGGAGCTCGGTGGATGCTTCGAGGCCGGCATCACGGAGCATCGCCTGGATGCTGCCATCCTGCTGGGGGTCGCGTGTGCCGGTCATGATGCTGCGTGGTCCTTTTCGATGACGAGTTCGCGCAGGGCATGGAGCCCGCGCCGCTGAAGCTGTTTGATGGCACCGGGCGACTTGCCCATGATGCCGGCCACCTGGTCGATGGAAAGGTCCGCGACGATCCGCAGGACCAGAACTTCCCGTTGCTCCTCATTGAGCTGGGAGAGGGCGCCGGAGATGCCTCCCAGGGAGCCGAGGGCCTCATCCTCGGCCGAAGCGGAATACCGCGCGTCATCCAGGGGGTCGTATTCGGCCAGATACGGTGTGCGCTCAGCGCGCCGCCGGTGGTCGACCAGTCTTGCGTGGGCGACCGAGAAAATGAAGGTCCGTAGCCCCGCGTGGCCGCCGGTGACGTTGGCCAGTTTCGGCAGGACGTCCACGAAGACGTCCTGGGTGAGCGCCTCGGCGTCTCCGACGCCGCGGCCCCGGAAGTAGCCGAGGACGGCGGGGGAAATAGCCGTGTAGACAGCGCTAAAGCCAGACGGTTCGCCAGCCAAAGCTGCTGACAAGTCGTCATCGCTTAGCTGCTCTGCCAAAAGGCTGTCCTTCCGATACTGCTGCGGGGGTGCGGCACCGGTAAGTCTAGCCGCCGCACCCCCGTTGCCTCCGCAGGGAGGCTTTCAGTGCTTACTTGTCGAGCTCAGGGAGCTCGACCGACGGCGTGGCCGGAACGTCACTGGTGCCCGAAACGGCAATGCTCAGCTCGGCGTTGGCGTAGGCCGCACCGGCAGCACCCTTGGCGTCGGCACTTCCGCTGACGCTGGCACCGTCCTGGGTTGCTTCAACGGAGCCCTCGCCGGCGCCGTTGGCGCCTTCAGCGCTAATTCCGGCGGTGGCGGAGCCGTCAGCGGACGGGAAAGCCGGAGCGGCGGGCGCGGCCGGGGCATCCGGGGCAGCCGGGAGCTCAGGGGCAGCCGGAACCGCCGGGAGCTCAGGGGCAGCCGGAACCGCGGGGGCGGCCGGGACGGCGGGCGTCGAGTGGGTCACTTCAGTCTGCTGGGCGCTGGAGACCTGGGCCGCGTGGGCCAGTCCAATGCCGGAGAACCCTCCGACTGCCAGAATGGCGGCGCCGACAGCAATCTTGGTGGTCTTGCTAACACTCTTCATAAGAGACATACATCCTTTGTTTGGTGGAAGGCCGGCCGGCACCTGATGGGGGAAGGCCCCGGCCGGCGCTTACATTGGAAGGCCAGCCGGATGCCTGATAGGGGGTCTAAGATCCGGCGGCGCTTACAAAGGGGTAATCGCTGGGGACCCCCGAAAGGTTACGCACCACTAAAGAATTTCTTTTTTCTTTCCGGCAACCGCGCGAAGGTCGTGTTTCCGGGGCTGGATCGGCCGGCCCTGCCCTTAACAAACGCGGCGGGCCACCTTGCCAGGTGGCCCGCCGCCGTCGTATCTCAGTTAACGTTCGCCAGTCAGTCGTTGATGAGGTCGTTGATCACGATGGTCTGATCGCGGTCCGGTCCGACGCCGATCGCGGAGAAACGCGTGCCGGAGAGCTTCTCGAGGGCCAGCACGTAGTTACGTGCGTTCTCCGGAAGGTCTTCGAGGGTGCGGGCGCCGGTGATGTCCTCGGTCCAGCCCTCGAAGTACTCGAAAATCGGCTTCGCGTGGTGGAATTCGGTCTGGGTCATCGGCATTTCGTCGTGCCGGACGCCGTCGACGTCGTAGGCCACGCAGACCGGGATCTGCGGGATGCCCGTGAGCACGTCCAGCTTGGTGACGAAGTAGTCCGTGAAGCCGTTGACCCGGGAAGCCTGGCGCGCCAGTACGGCGTCATACCAGCCGCAGCGGCGCGGCCGGCCGGTGTTGACCCCGAATTCGCCGCCGGTCTTCTGCAGGTACAGGCCCATCTCGTCGAACAGCTCCGTGGGAAACGGTCCGGCGCCCACACGGGTGGTGTACGCCTTGATGATGCCAATGGAACGCGAGATCCGGGTGGGGCCGATGCCCGAGCCCACAGAGGCGCCGCCGGCGGTCGGGTTCGAGGAGGTGACGAAGGGGTAGGTGCCGTGGTCGACATCCAGGAACGTGGCCTGGCCGCCCTCCATGAGCACCACCTTGCCCTCGTCCAGCGCCTGGTTCAGGACCAAGGTGCTGTCGATGACCAGCGGGCGCAGGCGCTCGGCGAAGGACAGGAAATACTCGACGATCTCATCCACCTCGATGTCGCGGCGGTTGTAGACCTTGACCAGGAGCTCGTTCTTCTGGCGCAGGGAGCCTTCGACCTTCTGGCGCAGGATCGAGGCGTCGAAGACGTCCTGGACGCGGATGCCGAGGCGGGCCACCTTGTCCATGTAGGCCGGGCCGATGCCGCGGCCGGTGGTGCCGATGGCGCGGCTGCCGAGGAAACGCTCCGTCACCTTGTCCAGGACCTGGTGGTAGGGCGCAACCAGGTGGGCGTTGGCGGAGACGCGCAGCCTGGACGTGTCCGCGCCGCGGGCTTCCAGGCCGTCGATCTCCTGGAACAGTGCCTCGAGGTTCACCACACAGCCGTTGCCGATGATCGGAACCGCGTTGGGGCTCAGGATGCCGGCAGGAAGGAGCTTGAGCTCATACTTCTCACCGCCTACGACGACGGTGTGCCCGGCGTTGTTGCCACCGTTCGGCTTGACGACGTAGTCAACGCGGCCACCAAGCAGGTCAGTGGCTTTACCTTTGCCTTCGTCGCCCCATTGGGCTCCGACGATCACGATTGCTGGCATGGGATCCTCCCCCATTCGTTCGGGCCGACTCCCAGTCGATTCACCCTTGTCTGATTGACATGGTGTTTCACCGGAGGTCAGCGCCGTTCATGAGAATGCCCCGAATCTACCGCTGCGCTCTTGCCCAACGCCAGAGTCCCGGGGCCCTTACCACCCAAGTTTAGCCGATCGCGGTGATCGGCATCGCTTTCGCCGGTTTCGGCCGGGCGTTTAAGCCGCCGGGGCCCCCTGCCCGCCCCGCACGGCCGGCATACGGCGACACATTCGGCCGGCGATTTGCCAGTGCCTTCCCGAGTGGATTTAAGTGGGAGTGCCCATCCCGAGCGGCCGAGGGACCTGGACCGTTGACGCCGCAGCAACCCGTCCGGACGCAGACTCCTGCGACCGGCAAAGGTGCTACCGCCAGGACCGATGGAAAGGACAACCTCCCATGCCACAAAATACCGACCACATCCGCGTCACCCACGCCGGTTCCTTGCCCCGCACGCCGGAACTGATCGCCGCGAACGAGGCCAAGGAAGCCGACGGCATCACGCCCGAGTTCCTGGGGCTGCTGGAAAGCTCCGTGGTGGACGTCGTCCAGCGCCAGACGGAGCTGGGCATCGATATCCCCAACGACGGCGAGTACGGGCACACCATGTCCAGCTCCGTTGATTACGGGGCCTGGTGGAACTATTCCTTCTCCCGGCTCGGCGGCCTGGAACCGACCACCGTGGACCGCTGGGCAGACGCCCAGGTGCGCCGCTCCACGCCGGGCAACATCGTGCTGACCTCCTTCCCGGACCGCCGCGACCGACAGCTCTTCAACGAGGCCTACAACGATCCCTCCTCCGGGATCCTGGCCCACCGCAAGAGCGTCGCGCAGCCCAAGATCACCGGGCCGCTGACTTACACCGGCCAGGCGCTCGTGGGCTCGGACATCGCCAACCTCAAGACCGGCCTCGCCGCGGCAGGACTGGCGGAGGGATTCGTGGCCTCGCTCTCCCCCGGTTCCTGCGCCCGGGTGGCCAACGAGTATTACAAATCCGACGAGGAACTGCTCTACGCATGCGCCGACGCCATGCGTGAGGAGTACAAGGCCATCATCGACGCCGGCCTCACTGTCCAGCTCGATGATCCGTCCCTGGCCGAGAGCTGGGACCAGATCAACCCGGAACCCGGCCTCGAGGACTACCTGAAGTTCATCCAGCTCCGGGTCGAGGCCACCAACTGGGCCCTGCGCGACCTCCCCCAGGAGCAGATCCGGCTGCACGTCTGCTGGGGCTCCTGGCACGGGCCGCACACCACCGATATCCCGTTCGCGGACATCATCGGATCCGTTCTGCAGATCAACGCCGGCGCCTACTCCTTCGAGGCAGCCAACGTCCGGCACGAACACGAATGGCGGGTCTGGGAGGACACCAAGCTGCCCGCGGGCAAGGCCATCATCCCCGGAGTCGTCTCGCACGCCACGAACGTGGTGGAGCACCCGGACCTGGTGGCGGACCGGATCGTACGTTTCGCGGAGCTCGTAGGCCGCGAGAATGTGATTGCATCCACAGATTGCGGCCTGGGCGGCCGGGTGCATCCGCAGATCGCCTTCGCCAAGCTGGAGGCCCTCGGAGAGGGCGCACGCCGCGCCACCAAGCGGCTCTGGTAGCGGATTCCGGACCGCGAGCGGCACCCTTTGCGGGGTCTGGCCCAGGGGTCCCGGCGGTCGCCGGCACCCGGGGCGGGCCCCGCATTTCGCAGGGCTTGATAGACTGATAAGGATCGATCACGAATCGTTCCACATCACATTTTTCAAACCACACCGAATTTGGCGTGCCCATGTCTGGTCTGGCAGCTTTACCAATCCCGCAGGAGACTCAGCAATATATGACAGCCTTGGCCACTGATAATTTCCGCGAACAGCTCCTCGGCCGACGCTACGAGCCCAGCGTCGCGGCCGTCAACGAACTCTGCGACTCCCTGCGGGCGGCCAAACCCGGCACCGACGTCCCCTACGTGGATCCCATGCACGACGTTGATGAATGCCGCATCATCAGCCTCTACTCCAACATCGGAACGGCGGACGCCTCCGGCTTCATCACCGCCGGCGACGAGGAGGCTGCCACCCGGATGCTCGGTGTCCAGTGGAAGCTGGGCCTGCGCCCGGAGTTCGTGATGCCCTGGAACGTCCACCCCTGGTACGTGCCCGGCGAGCCCAACGGCAAGTTCACGCCGGACCAGATTTCCGCCGGCCTCAAGCCGCTGCTTAAGTTTCTGGCCCTCGTGCCCCGCGCCTCCGTGATCGTTGCCCACGGCACCGAGGCCAACCGCCTCGCGAACCTGCTCCTCAAGACCGAGGTCCCCCTGCTGTGGCGCCGCGGATTGAAGACCTACAAGGTCCGTTCCCTCAGCGGCCGCGCCTTCGCCGGCACCCCGGCCCGCCAGGAGCAGTACCTCGAGGACATGCGCACCGCCTACGCGGACGCCATGGCCCGCACCGGACTGGCCAAGGCCAGCTGAGTCCCCACCCGCACCCTAGCCCCGCACGCTCGGCCAGGGAACCCTGCGGGCGTGGGCCCACCGCCGTCGTCGTCACCTCCGCCGTCGTCCCTTAACGCAACGCGGGGTCACCTGCGGTC
>JAODMV010000091.1 GCA_025464875.1 Arthrobacter sp.
CCCGGCATTCGAGATCGTGCTTGTTGCCCGCGGGATCACGGCCCTGGCCGTCTCGGCGTTCAACGTGAGCATCGCTGCCGCCACCTGGCTCGCCGGCGTCGCCCTCGATTCCTCCCTCGGCGCCACCGGCCCGTCGGCCGTCGGCGCAGCCATGGCCATCCCCGGCACCAGTGCCTCACCTGAAGGTACAAGCCTCGATGAACGTCGCCAAGCGCGTCTTCGCCGCTTAACCACCCCGAGAAACGATGGAAGAAACACGAAATGACTGGCACCACGAAGGCCTGGATCGTCACCGACGCCGAAGCTGCTGCTACCGCAGCCATCGACCGGTTCGGCCGCATCGATGTGCTGGTAAACAACGCCGCGAACTTCTACGCCGGGTTCTTCGAGGAAATCAGTGACGCCCAGGTCCGCGCCCAGCTCGAAACGAACCTGTTCGGACCGATGAACGTCACCCGCACCATCCTGCCGGTGATGCGCAAACAGCGTTCCGGCCACGTCATCACCGTCACCTCCCTCGCCGGCGTGACCGGCCTCGAGTTCGTTGCGGCCTACGCCACCAGCAAGTTCGCTCTGGAGGGCTGGATGGAGTGCCTGCGCTTCCATGTAGAGCCCTACGGCATCCGCCCCACCACCGTGGGGCCCGGCTGCTTCCGCACCGATCCGCTCGTCGAAGGGGCCTCCACGATCTGGCCCGAGCTGTCGATCGAGGACTACGCTGAGCGCACCGCCGCGGCGAACCCCGCCTGGCGGACCATGAACGGTCAGCAGCCCGGCGACCCGGCCAAGCTCGCGCAGGCCTCGTCACGATTGCCGGCCAGCCCGAGCCTCCCCTGCGCTGGGTCGCCGGAGCCGATGCAGTCGCCGCGATCGAACAGAAAGCCCACAACCTCCTCGCACAAATCGATGCCAACCGTGAACTCTCGTCGTCGCTCGCGCACGACGACGCCGCGTAAGCGCCCACCCATTCAAATCAGACAAGGACACATCATGCCTGACAACACCCATGAAACACCGATGCAGCGAATGATTGGCGGCTTCGCGCCGAAGTTCGTCTCCCTCACTGACGACCTGCTCTTCGGCGACATCTGGGCCCGCCCCGAACTCAGCCCCCGGGACCGCAGCCTCATCACCGTGGCCGGGCTTATCAGCGGCGGCAACAGCGAACAGCTCGAAGGTCACCTGGCCCTGGCGAAGACGAACGGACTCACCGAGACCGAGCTCAAAGAGGTCATCATCCACATGGCGTTCTACGCCGGATGGCCCAAAGCCGTCTCCGCCATGACCATCGCCAAACGCGTCTTCGGCGAGTAATCAACCGTGAGGAACCGCACCACCATGCCTGCAACCAACTCCTACATCACCCTGAACAACGGTGTGAAGATGCCGGCCCTGGGCCTTGGCGTCTACCAAAGCCCTCCGGAAGAGACCACAGGTGCGGTCGTCACCGCGCTGCAGGCCGGCTACCGGCTGATCGACACCGCCGCGGCGTACTTCAACGAGCGCGAGGTCGGTGAGGGCGTCCGCCAGTCCGGCGTCAACCGCTCGGAGATCTTCATCGAGACGAAACTGTGGATCAGCGACTACGGCTACGACGAGGCGCTCCGCGGCTTCGACAAGGGCGTCCGCAAGCTCGGCGTCGACCAGGTTGACCTCCTGCTGCTGCACCAGCCGCTCGCCGCCGACTTCGCGAAGACGATCGCCGCCTACAAGGCGATGGAGCAGCTCCTCGCCGAGGGCCGCGTCCGCGCGATCGGCGTCTCCAATCAGACGCCGGCGGAACTGGAAGAACTCATGGACCGCACCGATGTGGTGCCCGCCGTGAACCAGATCCAGGTCCACCCGTACTACTCGCAGCCCGAGTGGAGGGCGGCAAACGACCGCCACGGCATCCTCACCCAGTCGTGGTCACCGATCGGCGGCTCGTACATCTACGGCGATTCCGAGAAGAACCCGCTCGAGGACCCAGTCATCACGGGCATCGCGGCGAAGTACTCAAAGACCCCGGCGCAGGTCATCCTGCGCTGGCATCTGGAGCACGGCTTCTCCGCCATTCCGAAGTCCGTCAAGGCCCACCGCATCGCCGAGAACTTCGAGGTCTTCGGCTTCAGCCTCACCTCGGACGAAGTCGCCAGGATCGATGCACTCGGCACCGGCGTGCGCGGAGGCCCGGACCCCGACTCGCTCACCCTCGAGAACTACGGCTTCCCGATCCCCGACTGACGGCCACGGGCGGGGCGGCTCGACCGTCTCTCCCCCGGTCACCGGCACCCAGAACCAAAGAGAAGGACCATCCCCATGGCTCGCATTTTCATCACCGGCTCGACCGACGGACTCGGCCTCGCTAACGCCCGTACGCTTTTGAACGAAGGCCACGAGGTCCTGCTGCACGCCCGCTCCAAGGAACGCGCAGCCGCCCTCGATGAACTCGCTCCGCAGGCCGCCGGCATCGTTCTTGGTGACCTCAGCAGCGCCGTCGAAACCCGGGACCTCGCCGAGCAGGTCAACGCGCACGGGCGGATGGACGCCATCATCCATAACGCCGGCGTTTACCTCTCGCCGAAGCGCGTCAGTACCCCTGAGGGTCACTCCCGCACACTGGCCGTCAACGTGCTCGCCCCCTACATCCTCACCGCGCTGATCGAACGGCCCGACCGTCTGATCTACGTCAGCAGCGGCATGCACCTCGGGGCCAGCGGTAACCTCCGCGACATCGATTGGACCGAACGGGCCTGGAATGCCAGCGAGGCCTACTCCGAGAGCAAGCTCCACGTTTCCGCGCTCTCCGCCTCTGTCGCCCGCCACTGGCCCAACCTGCTCAGCAACTCAGTGGACCCCGGCTGGGTACCCACCAAGATGGGCGGCGCCGGCGCCCCTGACGACCTGGCCATGGGCCACGACACGCAGAGCTGGCTCGCCGTCAGCGACGACCCCGCAGCCCTGATCTCCGGCAACTACTGGCACCACCGCCGGCAGCAGAAACCAGCCCCGGAGGTCATCGACACGGACTTCCAGGACAGGCTCACCGACAAACTCGCTGGACTCACAGGCATCACGCTTTTCTGAAGCGAAGAAACGACCCGCACCACAGCAACCCCCGCCCACGCGCCCGGACCCTGCTAAGCCTCGCACTTCTCAAATAGAGCCAGTCGGGCTAGGGCATGGATCGAGTTCTGAGAAGAGGGAACTCCCGGATGAGCGTGCCTCGTAGGCCCGTCCTTCAGCGCGACACCGTCCAGCCGTTCCCCGGGCGGTCATGAACACCATCGAGCTCACGCCCGCGGCCAAGGTGCTCCTGCCAACCCGCGGATCCCGGACGCACTGCCGACCGCGGGCTAAGCGGGAACCATGGCCAACCACCGTCGGGCGGGCGGAACTTCGCTGTCCCGCCTTGTTATATCCGGGTGCCGGGCTACCCAGCAACAGGACCCAGTCCCTACCGGCGAATCCGAACGGAAGCAGCCGAACGGAAAGGCAAGGTGCTGGTGATCAGCGGGGACCACCTGGACATCACAGCCGCCGGGCTCGGCCTGGACGGCACTGCCCCGATGGGCACCGTGGCCACCGGCTACGCCCCATGTCCGGACCTGAGCCCGGGACATGGAGCAGAGGCCGAGACCGTGGGGATCTACGAGCTGCGCGTGGGATCCGGCCTTGGCCCGGGTTCGGGCACCGGGCCAGGCGCCGGATATGTCGGGTCTGGAGACCCCGGCCCGGGCGCCGGGGTCGACGGGTCCGGAGAGCCGGGGGTCGGTCCCGGGTCAGGCGGAAACGGCTCGGGTTCTCGTTGCGGCGGAATAGTCATGGGCTGCCCCTAAAGTCTGGCCTGACACCGGAAGGAGACTCCAAACTACGCCCCGCCTCCTTCGAAGGACAGGTGTGTTGCGTTTCCGTGCTGCTGCCGGCGCAGAAGGGGCGGCACCAATCCCAGCATCGGGATGTCCGTTGCGGGTACCGTTCCCCTGCGGGCCGGGGCGGATGCCATCCTTAGAGGTCGGCAGGTACATGGGAACCATGGCCCGGGGAAGGTGCCCGGACCGCTACGGCGTGGGACCGCGGACAGCAACGCGGGGTCACGGACGGCCCAATCCGTCGCGGGCTTTCGGCCGCGATGTGACCCCGCGTTGCTTCGTCTCCTCGGGCAGCTCAGCTCAGGTAGCCGTTCGGGTCGAGGACGTACTTCGTGGCGGCGCCGGCGTCGAATTCGGCGTAGCCCTTCGGCGCCTCCTCCAGGGGGATGGCCTTGGCGTTGACATTCTCGGCGATGTGGACCTTGTCGTGCAGGATGGCCATCATCAGCTGCCGGTTGTACCTCATCACCGGACACTGGCCGGTGGTGAAGCTGAGCGACTTGGCCCAGCCGGCGCCGAGGTTGAGCGACAGCGAGCCCTTCTTGGCCGCCTCGTCCACACCGCCCGGATCGCCGGTCACGTACAGTCCCGGAATGCCGAGCGCGCCGCCGGCCGCGGTGATCTCCATCAGCGAATTCAGCACCGTGGCCGGCGCCTCATGGGAGGCGTCCTTGCCGTGGCCCTTCGCCTCGAAGCCCACCGCGTCGACGCCGCACTCAACTTCCGGCACGCCCAGGATCTGCTCGATCTGCTCGGCCGGCCCCCCCTTGGTCAGGTCGACCGTCTCGCAGCCGAACTTGCGCGCCTGCGCCAGCCGCTGCTCGTTCAGGTCACCGACAATGACGACGGCGGCCCCCAGCAGCTGTGCACTCGTTGCTGCGGCGAGGCCCACGGGACCGGCGCCGGCGATGTAGACGGTGGAACCGACCCCGACGCCGGCGCTGACGGCGCCGTGGTACCCGGTCGGGAAGATGTCGGACAGCATGGCCAGATCCAGGATCTTCTCCATGGCCTGGTCCTTGTCCGGGAACTTCAGGAGATTCCAGTCCGCGTACGGCACCAGGACGTAGTTGGCCTGGCCCCCCACCCAGCCGCCCATGTCCACGTAGCCGTAGGCGCTGCCGGGCCGGTCCGGGTTGAC
>JAODMV010000257.1 GCA_025464875.1 Arthrobacter sp.
AGAACCGTCCGTTGTAGTCGATCCGGGAGGTACCCAGCGCCAGCCGGGCGAATTTGCCGAGCTGGTAGGCCTTCTCATTGGTGAGCCCGCCCCCGCCGAACACGCCGACGGCGTCCGCCCCGTACCGGGCGCGGGTCTCCTTCACGGCGGCGGTGATGAGCACCACGGCCCTCTCCCAGCTGACCGGGCGGTGGACGCCGTCGGAACCTTTGAGCAGGGGCTCGGTGACGCGGCCCGGGTGGTTCAGCAGCGAGGCGGCGGTCCAGCCTTTGCGGCACAGGCCGCCGCGGTTGGTGGGGAAGTCCCGTCCCGCTACGTCAAGGGCGGGGGCGTCCAGCGCGGGCGGCACCGCACCCGTAGCGCTGGGCCCGCCGTCGTTCGCCGATGCGGACGGCGACGTGAGCGTCATGGCGCACTGCAGGGCGCAGTAGGGGCAGTGCGTGTCGGCGCCGTTGCTCATGTTAGACCTGTCCCAGGGCGTTGCGGCTGGCGTTGCGGATGTAGCAGGCCCAGCAGACGATCAGCATCAGGACATAGGCCCCGACGAAACCGTAGAACGCGGGGGTGTACGAGCCGCTGGCGCTGTTGGAGGCGTTGAGGACCTGCGGGATGACGAAGCCGCCGTAGGCACCGATCGCCGAGATCAGGCCCAGCGCCGAGGACGCCAGCCGCTGGGTAGCCACCGTGCTGGCGCCGGAGCGCGCGGCCCGGCAGGAGGTGGCGAAAATGACCGGGATCATCCGGTAGGTGGCGCCGTTCCCGAAGCCGCTGGCGGTGAACAGCAGCAGGAACAGGACCAGGAAGAGCCAGAAGTTCCTCAGCGGCAGGGTCCAGATCAGGGCCAGGGTGATGAGGGCCATCGCGGCGAAGGCGGCGACGGTCATCCGGGCGCCGCCCATCCGGTCCGCCGTGCGTCCGCCGTAGGGGCGGGCCAGGGAGCCGACCAGCGGGCCGAGGAACGCCAGGGACAGGGCCACCGTGCCGACGCCGATCGAGGAGAACTCCGGGAAGTAGTCCTTGATGAGCTTGGGGAAGACGCCGGCGAAGCCGATGAAGGAGCCGAAGGTGCCGATGTAGAGCAGCGCCATGATCCACAGGTGCGGTTCCTTCAGCGCGGCGAGGGAACCGGCCACATCGCCCTTGGCGCTGCTGAGGTTGTCCATATACTTGTAGGCACCGAAGGCGGCGATCAGGATCAGCGGAACCCAGATGAGCCCGGCGGCCGGCAGGTTCACGGTGCCGGCGGCCAGCACGGTGATGGCGACGGGGACGGCAAGCTGCGCGACGGCGGCACCGAGGTTGCCGCCCGCGGCGTTCAGGCCCAGCGCCCAGCCTTTTTCCCGGGCCGGGTAGAAGAAGGTGATGTTGGCCATCGAGCTGGCGAAGTTGCCGCCGCCGAAGCCGGCGAGGCCCGCCACAAGCAGCATCACGCCGAACGGGGTGTCCGGATCCGAGACGCACAGGGCCAGGCCGATGGACGGGATCAGCAGCAGCAGGGCCGAGACAACGGTCCAGTTGCGCCCGCCGAAGCGGGGGACCATGAAGGTGTAGGGGATCCGCAGGGTGGCGCCGACCAGGCTGGGCATGGAGATCAGCCAGAAGATTTCCGAGGTGCTGAAGGTGAAGCCTGCCGCGGGCAGCTGGACCACGACGATCGACCAGAGCTGCCAGACGACGAAGCCCAGGAACTCGGCGAAGATGGACCAGTTCAGGTTGCGGCGGGCGATGCTGCGGCCCACGGTCTCCCACTGGTCCCTGTTCTCGGCATCCCAGTTGGCGACCCCGCGGCCGGGACGGTACTCAAGGGCGGGGCCGCCGACGGTTGTACCGGCTTCAAGGTGTGTGGAAAGGCCGGGTTCGGCATTTGCGGTGCGATCAGCAGTCACGGAGACCTCCTTGGGGGTGTTGTCCTTCCAAGGTAGGGAAGCCGCGTTTCCGGGACCGTCGCCGTTTGTTAACGTGCTGTGACGTTTGCCTATCGGCGCGTTTGTGACGGCGTGAGGAACATGCCCGGCATAATGTGTGGACCATCACGTGAGACGATTCCCGTTGTCCAAATAGTGGGACATTTGTCCATTGACTGGACTGCGGGAACTAATATGTAAGCCTACGTATCCTCTCCTCATCCCGGACCATGAGCAAGAATGGTCCGGTCCTCATGAAAGCGTCACGACATGTCATCCACTGCAACCTCCACGGGGCATGGGTCCGCCAAACAGGTGAACTCGCGCGGCCGCGTCATCGTCGCCAGCCTGATCGGCACCACCGTTGAGTTCTACGACTTCTACGTCTACGCCACGGCCGCCGTACTTGTTTTCCCCCGGCTCTTCTTCCCCGGTCAGAACGAAACCACCCAGCTGCTGAGCTCCTTCGCCGTCTTCGGCGTCGCTTTCGTCGCGCGCCCGCTTGGGTCGATCGTCTTCGGCCACTTCGGTGACAAGTTTGGCCGCAAGGGCACCCTGGTGGCATCGCTGCTGACCATGGGTATCGCCACCTTCCTCATCGGCTGCCTGCCCACCGCCCTCGTCCCGGGCTGGGAATTCTGGGCACCGGCACTGCTGGTGGTCATGCGCTTCGCCCAGGGCCTTGCCCTCGGCGGCGAATGGAGCGGTGCCGCCCTGCTGGCCACCGAGAACGCCCCGGCCAACAAGCGCGCCATCTACGGAACCTTCCCG
>JAODMV010000100.1 GCA_025464875.1 Arthrobacter sp.
GTCGCTGACGTTGAGTCCGGCGTCCTTGCGGGCCTGCTGGATGGCGCGGACCAGGTCACGGGCCGCACCTTCGGCTTCGAGTTCCGGCGTGACCTCGGTGTTGAGCACGACGAACCCGCCGCCAGGCAGGACGGCGGCCGCCCTTGTGGCAGGACCAGCCCCGGCGCCCGCGGCGGATTCCGCCACCACGGTCTCCAAGGTGTATTCCTGCGGCTCGAGCCGCAGTCCGCCGGCGGTGACCACGCCTGCTTCGTCGAGGCTCCAGTCGCCGGATTTGGCGCCCTTGATGGCCTGCTGGACGTTCTTGCCCAGGCGCGGACCGGCGGCCCGGGCGTTGACCACGAGTTTCTGTTCGATGCCGAACTCCTCCGGGGAGGCACTTTCGGCGTCGAGCAGCCGTACCGAGCGCAGGTTCAGCTCATCCTCGACGACGCCGGCGAACCCGCCCAGCGCGTCTGCCCCGGGTGCCACGACGGTGAGTTCCTGCAGGGGAAGGCGGACGCGGAGGTTGGCGGCCTTGCGCAGCGAGGACCCGGTGGAGCAGATCTGCTGGATGCGGTCCATCGCCTCGACGAGCCCGGCGTTGGCCGGGAACAGCCCGGCGTCCGGCCAGTCGGCCAGGTGCACGGAACGCCCGCCGGTGAGGCCGCGCCAGATCTCCTCGGAGACCAGCGGCAGCAGCGACGCGGCGACCCGGGCGACGGTTTCGAGCGCGGTGTAGAGCGCGTCGAAGGCGTCGACGTTTTCGTCGAAGAACCGCTGGCGGCTGCGGCGCACGTACCAGTTGGTGAGCATGTCCAGGTAGCTGCGCAGCGCCTCGCTGGCCCCGGAGATGTCGTAGCTGTCCAGCCGCGCGGTCATGGTGCGGACCAGCTCACCGGTGTTGGCCATGAGGTACTGGTCCAGGCTGTCGGCGTAGCCGTCGTAGCGGAGCTTGGCGTCGTAGCCCTGCCCGCCGTTGGAGGCGTTGGTGTACAGGGTGAAGAAACTGTACACGTTCCACAGCGGCAGGATGACCTGGCGGACGCCGTCGCGGATTCCTTGTTCGGTGACCACGAGGTTGCCGCCGCGCAGGATCGGGCTGGACATCAGGAACCAGCGCATCGCGTCGGACCCGTCACGGTCCAGGACCTCGGAGACGTCCGGATAGTTGCGCAGGCTCTTGGACATCTTCTGCCCGTCGGAGCCCAGGACGATGCCGTGGCTGATGACGTTGCGGAAGGCCGGCCGGTCAAACAGCGCGGTGGACAGGATGTGCAGCATGTAGAACCAGCCGCGGGTCTGCCCGATGTACTCGACGATGAAGTCCGCCGGGTTGTGGGTGTCGAACCATTCCTCGTTCTGGAACGGGTAGTGGACCTGGCCGTACGGCATCGAGCCGGAGTCGAACCAGACATCCAGCACGTCCTCGACGCGGCGCATCACGGACTGGCCTTCCTCCGGGGTGCGGGGGTCATCCGGGTTGGGGCGGGTCAGTTCGTCGATGAACGGCCGGTGCAGGTCGACCTGGCCCTCCTTGTTCAGCGGCAGCCGGCCGAAGTCGGCTTCGATCTCGGCCAGGGAGCCGTAGACGTCCGTGCGGGGGTAGTCGGGGTCGCTCGACTGCCAGACCGGAATGGGGCTGCCCCAGTAGCGGTTGCGGCTGATGGACCAGTCGCGGGCGTTGGCGAGCCACTTGCCGAACTGGCCGTCCTTGACGTTGCCCGGGATCCAGTTGATGTCCTGGTTCAGCTCGGACATGCGGTCCTTGAACTTGGTGACCTCCACGTACCAGGAGGACACCGCGCGGTAGATCAGCGGGTTGCGGCAGCGCCAGCAGTGCGGGTAGCTGTGCTCGTAGCTGGCCTGGCGGACCAGACGTCCCTGGGCGCGCAGCACCTGGGTGATGGGCTTGTTCGCCTCGAACACCTGCAGGCCGGCGATCTCGGCGAGCGGGCCGTGCCCGAACATCGGCAGGAACTTGGCTCCCTCGTCCACCGAGAGGACCACGGGAATGCCGGCCTCTTCACAGACCTGCTGGTCGTCCTCGCCGTAGGCGGGAGCCTGGTGCACGATGCCGGTGCCGTCGGTGGTGGTGACGTAGTCAGCCACCAGGAAGCGCCAGCCGTTCTCGGTGCCGAACTTCTCGGTGTCCTCGAAGTAGTCCCAGAGCGGCTCGTACTGGAGCCCCTCGAGTTCGGCGCCGGTGTGGCGGGAGGTGACGGCCGCCTCGGCGGCGGCGGCCCCCTCGGCGCCGTCGCCGTAGCCGAGGTCCTTGGCGTAGGTGCCCAGGAGGTCAGCGGCGAGCAGGAAGCTGCCCGTGACGGGGGCCTCCGGGGAGGCGGCCTTGATCCCGTTCGGGCCGGCAGGCACCACGACGTAGTCGATGGACGGCCCGACGGCGAGCGCCAGGTTGGTGGGCAGCGTCCAGGGGGTGGTGGTCCAGGCCAGCGCCTGGTCGCCGGCGAGCTGCTGGGACAGCTCCGACTCCCCCGCCGTGATCGGGAAGGTCACCGTGACGGTCTGGTCCTGGCGGTTCTTGTAGACGTCGTCGTCCATGCGCAGCTCATGGTTGGACAGCGGGGTCTCGTCTTTCCAGCAGTACGGCAGCACGCGGTAGCCGTTGTAGGTGAGGCCCTTTTCGTGCAGCTGCTTGAAGGCCCAGAGAACGGACTCCATGTACTCGACGTTGAGGGTCTTGTAGTCGTTCTCGAAGTCCACCCAGCGTGCCTGGCGGGTGACGTAGCTCTTCCACTCGTCGGCGTACTTCATGACGGAAGCACGGCAGGCGTCGTTGAACTTGTCGATGCCCATGGCCTCGATCTGGGTCTTGTCCGTCATGCCCAGCTGCTTCATGGCTTCGAGCTCGGCGGGCAGCCCGTGAGTGTCCCAGCCGAAGCGCCGCTCGACGCGACGGCCGCGCTGCGTCTGGTAGCGGCCCACGAGGTCCTTGGCGTAGCCCGTCAGCAGGTGGCCGTAGTGCGGCAGCCCGTTGGCGAAGGGAGGGCCGTCGTAGAAGACGAACTCGTTGCTGCCGGGCTTGCCGCCGGGAAGATCGGCCGGGCGCTGGTCGATGCTCGCCTGGAAGGTTCCGTCCTCATCCCAGTACTTGAGGATGCGCTCTTCGATCTCCGGGAACTTCACGGAAGCAGACACGCCGGAGGGGTGGCCTGACGGGGCGGCTGTGGCCTTGGGGTAATAGGTCATCTCGACATCCTGGGTTGAGCTGGTGAACAAAGGGATTCATTCAGGATGCGAGGACGGCCCGTGCGCTGTTGTCCAGTGGCTGTTCAACGTTGCCGGCACCGCGGTACCACCTCACTTACCGGCACCGGTGCGCTCCCCTCTTGCGAAAGGGGCGCCGGCGTCGGCCGCTCATTACTGCTGTGACGGGCTTACCCGTCCGGTTCTACTTGCCGCGGCCCTGGCAGGGCGGGCGTTCTTCCGGAAGCTCACCGGTGATGGCCGGGTCAAAGCTGCTAGAACGATATTACCGGAAAACGAACTGCGTTTGACTGCATAAGGCTGTAAGCGGACAGACGAATCCAGTATGTCCGTCGCCGGTCTCGGCGCAGCTTAAACTCCTCGGGCGCGATGGGGGCGCGGAAGGCCCGCACTGCCTAGACTCGAACCCATGACTTTGCCAGCTCCCGGCCGCGCCGCCACGCTGGTGCCGGCACGCGGCCGGGCCCTCGTGTGGCAGGTGCTGGCGGTGCTGGTGGCCGCACCGCTGGCACTCCTTTCCGTGTTCCGGGCCGTGCCGCTGGAATGGCCCACGCCCGTGGTCCAGCTGCTGGCCTTCACCCCCTGGCTGGTGCCGCCCGCCGTCGTGGCCGTGCTGTCCGCCGCGCTGAGCCGGCGCAGGCTGCTGCTTCTCGGCACGGCGGCGCTCCTGGCCGTTCAGCTCTTCTGGCTGTTCCCGCTGGACCACGGCCGGGGTGCGCCGGGCGGAGGGGCGCCGGGCGCGGAGCTGAAGGTGATGACCCTCAATTCGGAACTCGGCCAGGCGGATGCCGCCGAAATTGTCCGGCTGGTCCGGGACAACGGCGTGGGGCTGCTCGCCGTCCAGGAACACACCCCGGCCCTGGAGGAGCGGCTGCAGGCCGAGGGGCTGGCCGGCCTGCTCCCGAACCGGATCAGCCAGCCCTTGGACGGCGCCGCCGGCAGCGCGTTGTACTCGATCCGTCCTCTGCAGCTGGTGGATACCGTACCGGATGCCCCGTTCCAGATGCCGACCGTCCGGCTCACCCTGGACGCCGCGGCCGGTCCCGCGGTCCTGGACGTGACGAATGTCCACGCGCAGCCTCCCGTGGACGGCCGCACCGGGCAGTGGCGGCAGGATCTGGCAGCGCTTGGCCGGCTCGCCGCCCGGTCCGGGAACCTGCTGCTGATCGGTGACTTCAACGCCACGTATGACCATGCCGAGTTCCGTCGGCTCCTGGACGGGGGCGCCGGCGGCGGGAAACTGGTGGACGTGGGGACGGCCGAGGGCTCACGGCTGGTCCCCACCTGGCCCAAGGACGGCCAGGCCCTGCCGGGAATCGTGATCGACCATCTCGTCACCAGCGCGCAGATCGGCGGCAGCGCCTATGCGGTGCACGCCGTGCCCGGGAGCGACCACGCCGCCGTCCTGGCCACGCTGGCCGTGCCGGCCGCTTCCGTTCCGGCCGGCTAGCCCTTGCGGATCAGCTTGTAGTTGGCGGCCTGCGCCACCGGGCGGATGATGATCTGATCCAGATTGACGTGGTGCGGCGCGACGACGGCGTAGCGCACCACGTCCGCGACGTCGGCCGCGGTCAGGGGCTTCTCGACGCCCTGGTAGACCTTCGCGGCCGCCTCCTCGTCGCCGCCGAGCCGGTTCAGCGCGAACTCCTCCGTCTGCACGAGGCCGGGGGCCACCTCGATCACGCGGACGTTGTGCTCGGCCTCTTCCAGCCGCAGGGCGCCGGTCAGGGCGTGCTGGGCGAACTTCGCCGCGTTGTAGCCGCCGCCGCCCTCGTAGGCGGACAGCCCGGCGGTCGAGGTGAGGTTCAGGACGGTGCCTTCGCCGCAGGCCCGCAGCATGGGCAGGAACGCCCGGGTCAGTTTCATCGTCCCGAGGACGTTGACCCGGTACATCCATTCCCAGTCCTCGGTCTTGGCGTCGGCCACCCGGTCGGCCCCGCGGGCCCCGCCTGCGACGTTGATGAGGGTGTCGATGCCGCCGGCGCGGGTCACCTCCTCCACGAGCCGGGCGACGTCGGCGTCGTCGGTTACGTCGGCCGGGAGCGCGACGGCGCCGGTCTCGGCGGCGAGCGCCTCGAGCCGGTCCTTGCGGCGGGCGACCGCGAAGACGTTCCAGCCGTCGGCCCGCAAGGCGCGGACGGTTGCCTCGCCGATCCCGCTGCTGGCGCCGGTGACTACTGCTGCCTTGTTCTGGATTCCCTCAGTCATGGCACCACCCTAACCGCAAGGCCGCGCTCCCCGCGCGGAACGCCCGCAGGGCGAACCCAACGGCACGAAGCAGGGCGAAACCAACGGCACGAATAGGCCGGGATTCAGCGCGTCAGAAACTCCATCAGCACCCGCGCGTGGTTGTTCTCCGGATCCTTCGCGCCGAACAGCAGCGTCACCTTCCCGTGCTTGGCGGCGAGGTCCAGCAGCGTCCCGACGGCAGGGTTGCCCTCCAGCTCCGCCTCATACGCCGCCCGGAAATCGGCGAACCGTTCCTGCATGTGGGCGAACTCCTTCCGCAGCGGCGGCGACGGCGCCACCTCCTGGAGCCATAACTCAAGCTGCGCGCGTTCCTTGCTGACCCCGCGGGGCCAGAGCCGGTCCACCAGGACCCGGCAGCCGTCCTCGGCGGCGGCCTCGTCATACACCCGCTTAATGGCAAAACTTCCGGCAGATTTCTCCATTTGCGCATGCTACTGCAGCTCCGGCGGCCGCCGGCTGCAAGCTCTCGTGGCGGGGCGTGAAAGAATTGGTGCATGGCTGAAGCAAATCAGGGTACAGACACGCCCACCACCGCCCCCATTAACGTTCCGGACAAGCCCGCCCTTGAGGGGCTCGAAGCGGCGCTGACGCGGCGCTGGCTTGACGAAGGAACCTACAAGTTCAACCGGGACACGACCCGGGAGCAGGTCTACTCGATCGACACTCCCCCGCCCACCGCGTCCGGTTCGCTGCACGTGGGCCACATGTTTTCCTTCACGCAGACGGACGTCCTGGCGCGCTACCAGCGCATGATCGGCAAGAACGTGTTCTACCCGATGGGTTGGGATGACAACGGCCTGCCCACCGAACGCCGGGTCCAGAACTACTACGGGGTGCGCTGCGATCCGGCCATCGCCTACGACGCCAACTACCGGCCTCCCGCCGAGCCCGCCAAGAACCAGCGCGACTTCGACGTCGTTTCGCGCCGGAACTTCATCGAGCTGTGTGAAGAGCTCGCCGTTGAAGACGAGAAGGTCTTCGAAAGCCTGTTCCAGACCCTCGGCCTCTCCGTGGACTGGCAGCTGACGTACCGCACCATCGACGATGCCTCCCGCGAGGTGTCCCAGCGCGCCTTCCTGACGAACCTCGCCGCCGGCGACGCCTACATGGCCGAAGCCCCCACCCTCTGGGACGTCACGTTCCGCACCGCCGTGGCCCAGGCCGAACTCGAGGACCGCGAAGTGGCCGGCGCCTACTACCGCTACCCGTTCTTCACCGAAGACGGCGAAAAGATCTACGTAGAGACGACCCGCCCGGAACTCCTGGCAGCCTGTGCCGCGCTGGTGGCCAACCCCGACGACGAGCGCTACCAGCCGCTCTTCGGCAAGAAGGTCACCTCCCCCCTGTTCGGGGTTGAAGTCGAGGTCAAGGCCCACCCGCTGGCCAAGCCGGAGAAGGGCTCCGGCATCGCCATGGTCTGCACCTTCGGTGACCTCACCGACGTCACGTGGTGGCGCGAGCTGCAGCTGCCCACCCGGGCCATCGTGGGCCGGGACGGACGGATCATTGGCGAGACGCCGGAGTGGATCACCACCGAGGTCGGCCGCGAGGCCTTCGCCGGGATTGCCGGCAAGACGGTCTTCAGCGCCAAGGAGGCCGTCGTGGACCAGCTGGTCGCCGCCGAGCTGCTGGACGGTGAGCCGAAGAAGATCATGCACCCGGTGAACTTCTTCGAGAAGGGCGACAAGCCCCTCGAAGTGGTCACCTCCCGCCAGTGGTACATCCGCAACGGCGGCCGCGACGAAGGCCGCCGTGAACGCCTGATCGCCCGCGGACATGAGATCGAGTTCCACCCGTCCTTCATGCGCTCCCGGTACGAGAACTGGATTTCCGGGCTCAACGGCGACTGGCTGGTCTCGCGCCAGCGCTTCTTCGGCGTTCCGGTTCCGGTCTGGTACCCGCTCGATGCCGACGGCAACCCCGACTACGATGCTCCGATCCTGCCCTCGGACGAGCAGCTGCCGGTGGACCCGGCCGCGGATGCCGCGCCCGGCTACGAGGAATCCCAGCGGGACCTCCCCGGCGGCTTCACCGGCGACGCCGATGTCCTGGACACCTGGGCGACGTCGTCCCTGACGCCGCAGATCGTGGGCGGGTGGAGCCGGGACGAGGACCTCTTCGCCAAGGTCTTCCCCTTCGACCTGCGCCCCCAGGGCCACGACATCATCCGCACCTGGCTGTTCTCCTCCGCCGTCCGTGCGGATGCCCTGCAGAACACGGCGCCGTGGAAGCACGCCGCCATCTCCGGCTGGATCCTGGACCCGGACCGCAAGAAGATGTCAAAGTCCAAGGGCAACGTGGTGGTACCGACCGACGTGCTCGAGGAATTCGGCTCGGATGCCGTCCGCTACTGGGCCACCTCGGCCAAGCTCGGCGCGGACACCGCCTACGAGATCGCCCAGATGAAGATCGGCCGGCGGCTCGCCATCAAGCTGCTCAACGCCTCCAAGTTTGTGCTGAACCTCGGGGCCACGGAG
>JAODMV010000116.1 GCA_025464875.1 Arthrobacter sp.
AGCAGGCCGATGAAGGGCAGGAAGACCACGGTGATGGGCTTGACCGCGATGGACAGGGTCACGAGCACGAGGCCGAGGATGACCCGCCGGGTCGCGCAGTAGTAAAGGCCGGCGAGGGCCAGGCCGATCATCAGGGCGTCGTTGTGGACGCTGGCGATGAAATTAGTGAGGAACAGCGGGTTGGCTGCGGTCAGCCACAGCGCCCGGTGCGGATTGACGCCGTGGAGTTCGGCGAGCTTGGGTACATAGATCACGCACAGCACGATGCCGATCAGCGCGGCGACGCGGAACAGCATGATGCTGGCTTCCGGGTGCACGTTGGTGGACCAGACGACGAACTGTTCGATCCAGAGGAAGAGCTGCCCATACGGGACCGGGGCTTCGGTCCACATCTTGTCGGCGCCCAGCTGGAAATAGTTGGACAGGGCGGAGATGCCGTTTTCGTACGGGTTGAACCCCTCCACCATCAGGCGGCCCTGGCCGATGTAGGCATAGACGTCGCGGCTGAACAGCGGAACGGAGAACATCAGGGGAAGACCCCAGGCCACCACGGCCTGGAGCGTGGCCTTGCGGGCTTCTGCCCCCCAGACGCGCACCCGTTGGCCCAGCCGCAGCCAGGCGCGCACCAGCAGCATGCCGCCGAAGGCCAGCAGCACGATCGACAGGCTGACGCCGACGGCTTCGGTGCGCATCCAGATGAACAGCGGAACCCGCCGAAGCTCCGACGCCGGGGCGAGCCAGCCGACGCCGAGCGAACCGATCGCCATGAACATCGAGCCCAGGAACCCCGCGAGGAGGGGCGATCGGGCGTTATCCACTTCAGCAACGACCGCCGCAGGGGACGTAGCGACAGCCGTTTTCTCCACCGCAACTTCCGCAGGTACAGGCGCCGTCATCTCAGGATTGTCCAATCTGTTTTTAGGCCACGAAGCTGCCCTCAGCCGGCCGACATGTCAGGCCCGGGGCGTGCCGGGATGACGAAAATTTCGACGCCCGCGTACCCGAAATCCTAGCACCGGACGGCCCCGGAGCGACGAAACGGTAGGCTGGGCGGGTGCCTATATCTAATGAACGCATCGTCTGGATCGACTGCGAAATGACCGGCCTGGACACCAAGAACGACGCCCTCATCGAGGTGGCCGCACTGGTGACGGACTCGGAGCTCAACATCCTGGGTGAGGGCGTGGACGTCGTCATCAAACCCGACGACGCCGCGCTGGCCCAGATGGGCGATTTCGTGCGCGACATGCACACCCGGTCCGGGCTGCTCGAGGAACTCCCGCACGGCAAGACCATGGCCGAAGCCCAGGCCGCGGTGCTGGAATACATCAAGAAGTGGGTGCCGGACCCCAAGAAGGCGCCGTTGGGCGGCAACTCGGTGGGAACGGACCGCGTCTTCCTGGTCCGCGACATGCCCGAGGTGGTGGACCACCTGCACTACCGTGTCATCGATGTCAGCACCATCAAGGAACTTTCCCGGCGCTGGTTCGCCCGGGCTTATTTCCAGTCGCCCGCCAAGATGGGCGGCCACCGGGCCCTCGGCGACATCAAGGACTCCATCGACGAACTCCGTTACTACCGGGAGGCCGTCTTCGTCCCCGCCCCGGGTCCGGACAGCGCCACCGCGCAGCGGATCGCCAAGAAGGTCATGGGCACCGGGGAAGAAGCCGCGGCAGCGCCGGCCCCCGCCCCTGCCGAGTAGCCGGCAGCCGGCCAATAGCCGGCGCCGGGAATGTAATCTGCGCCACGTTTGACGGAAATTTTGGCGAAATCCGCAAAAGTGGCAAAAGCAGCCCCGAACAGCAGGTAAGCTATTTGTCGTTGCCTTTTCAGCCAGCCGGTTCGCCGGAGGGCACGGCGGGGCACATGGTGGGCGTAGCTCAGTTGGCAGAGCGCCTGGTTGTGGTCCAGGAGGTCGCGGGTTCAACCCCCGTCGCTCACCCTCATGAAGGACGGCAGTTATTGTCCGACCTTTTACAAAGGCCGTACCGGTTATCCGGTGCGGCCTTTGTTGTCTGCGCATTTATCTGTCTCAGGAACCGTCAATGGAAGGAACCGCAATGAAGCGCAAGCTCTTTGAAGAAGACCACGAGATGTTCCGTGAGATGGCCACCGAGTTCAATGCGCGCGCCGTGGCCCCCCACTACGCCAAGTGGGACCAGGAGCACATGATGTCCCGGGAGCTGTGGACGGCGGCCGGCGAGCAGGGCCTGCTGGGCCTCGCGGTTCCGGAAGAGTTCGGCGGCATGGGCATGGACGACTACCGCTTCCGCGCCGTGCTCGACGAGGAGTTCGCGAAGAGCAACCACCTGGCCGTGGGCCTCGCCTTCCACCTGCACGACGACATGGTCCTCCCCCACCTGCTGGCCTACGGTTCCGATGACCTGAAGGGCCGGTGGCTGCCGGGCATGGTCTCCGGCGAGAAGGTCACCTCCGTCGCCTGGACCGAGCCGGGCGCGGGCTCGGACCTGCGCGGCATCCGGACCAAGGCGGTGCGCGACGGCGACGACTGGCTGATCAGCGGCCAGAAGACTTTCATCGGCAACGGCATCTCCGGCGATGCCTCCCTCGTCCTCGCCCGGACCGACGGCAGCACCGGGCGGGGAAACCACGACTCCTTCTCCCTTTTTATGGTTAGCAAGGGCGAGGGATACAACACCGGCAAGCAGCTGGACAAGATGGGCCTCAAGGCCTCGGACACGGCCGAGCTGTTCTTCGACAATGTCCGCGTCCCACACGCCGACCTGGTGGGCGAGGAAGGCAAGGGCCTGCAGTACGCGGCCGAACAGCTCCCCCAGGGCCGGCTCGCCATCGCGACCGCAAGCTCCGCGGTCGTCCGCGCCATCTACGACGCAACGGTCCGCTACACGAAGGAACGCAACGCTTTCGGCGAACGGATCATCGACTTCCAGAACAGCCGCTTTGAACTTGCCGACATCCTTACCGAGGTCGAGGTCACCGAAGCCTATGTGGACCAGGCAATCCTGGCTTTCAACGCCGGAGAGCTCGACGCCGCCGCCGCTGCCCGCGCGAAACTGTGGGCCTCCGAGCGGGCCAAGTCCATCACTGACCGCTGCCTCCAGCTGCACGGCGGCTACGGTTACATCCTGGAATACCCGGTGGCCCAGGCCTTCCTCGCCGCCCGGCTGCTGACGATTTTCGGCGGCACCAACGAAATCATGCGCGACGTCGTCGGCCGCACCATTGCCGGCTGAGCATTCGCAAGCACCGCCAAGAAGCATTCGAGGAATCAGCTGAGATGACCGTTCTGCCAATCACTATCTGGGGCGAGCCCGTACTGCACCGCCGGGCCGCGGAAGTCGAAGTCTTCGACGACGAGCTCCGCACCCTGATCGCGGACATGTTCGAGACCAACGAAGCCGCCAACGGGGTCGGCCTGGCCGCACCCCAGGTTGGCGTGGGGAAGCGGCTCTTCGTCTACAAGTACGCCAATGACGACGGCGCACCCTCGTCCGGGGTCGTCGTCAACCCGGTGCTGACCCTCTCCAAGGTGTCCGGTGCACTGCCGGACCCGGACGAGGAAGAGGAAGGCTGCCTGTCCTTTCCTGGCGGGCAGTACCCGCTGAAGCGCGCCGAGTGGGCCCGCGTGCAGGGCTTCGACGGCGAGGGCAAGCTCGTGGAATTCGAGGCCACCGGGTGGTTCGCCCGGGTGATCCAGCACGAATACGACCACCTCGACGGCAAGCTGTACGTCAACCGGCTGATCGACCGGTACGCCCGCAAGGCCATGAAGCAGGCTAAGAAAAGCGGCTGGGGCGTCCCCGG
>JAODMV010000143.1 GCA_025464875.1 Arthrobacter sp.
CCAGCTGATCGTCACCCCGTACTACAACAAGCCGAGCCAGGCCGGTATCCAGGCCCACATCGAAGCCGTCGCCGACGCCGCGGACCTTCCCGTCATGGTCTATGACATTCCCGGCCGCGCCGGTGTCCCGATCCTGCCCGAGACCATGATCCGGCTCGCCGACCACCCGCAGATCGTTGCGCTCAAAGACGCGAAGGCAGATTTTGCCGCCGTCACCCGGGTCCTCGCGAACACCGACCTCGACGTCTACTCCGGCGATGACGGCCTGACGCTCCCGTGGATGGCAGCCGGTGCCGTCGGCGTGGTCAGCGTCTGCGCGCACGTCGCCTCGCCTCAGTTCCGCGCCATGATCGATGCCGCACTTGCAGGCGACTTTGCCGCCGCCCGCACCATACATTTCGAACTGGACCCCGTGGTCCGTGCAGTGATGACCCATATCCAGGGTGCTGTTGCTGCGAAGCAAGTTCTTAAGTGGCAGGGAGTCCTGCCCAACTCGATTGTCCGTTTGCCCCTCGTGGAGCCGGGCGAAGCCGAGATCAAAACCATCCGCGAGGACTTGGCGGAAGCCGGGCTGATTTTTTCCTGACCGGTAAAAACCACCCGGGCTCCTGCCTGGAAAGTAGTGAACTATGACCCAAACCGCCCTTCCCGGCCTTGTTACACCGCCCAAACTCACCGCGGACACCCTCCGGATTGTGCCGCTCGGCGGCATCGGCGAGATCGGCCGCAACATGACAGTCTTCGAAGTGGCCGGCAAGCTGCTCATCGTCGACTGCGGCGTCCTCTTCCCGGAGGACACCCAGCCCGGTGTCGACCTGATCCTGCCCGATTTCTCCTACATCGAGAACCGGCTGCAGGACATCGTCGCCGTCGTCCTGACCCACGGCCACGAGGACCACATCGGTGCCGTTCCGTACCTGCTGCGCCTCCGCAACGACATTCCGCTGATCGGTTCGCAGCTGACGCTCGCCCTCATCGAGGCCAAGCTGCAGGAACACCGGATCAGGCCCCACACCCTCACCGTCACCGAGGGTCAAGTGGAGAAGTTCGGCCCGTTCGAATGCGAGTTCGTGGCCGTCAACCACTCGATCCCCGACGCCCTGGCCGTGTTCATCCGCACCGCCGGCGGCACCGTCCTGCACACCGGCGACTTCAAGATGGACCAGTTGCCCCTGGACGGCCGGATCACCGACCTCCGCCACTTCGCCAAGCTGGGCGAAGAAGGCGTGGACCTGTTCATGTCCGACTCCACCAACGCCGACGTTCCGGGCTTCACCACTGCCGAGAAGGAAATCGGGCCGACCCTGGATCTGGTCTTCGGGCAGGCGTCCAAACGCATCATCGTGGCGTCGTTCTCGTCCCACGTGCACCGCGTCCAGCAGGTCCTCGACGCCGCCGCGAACCACAACCGCAAGGTTGCCTTCGTGGGCCGCTCGATGGTCCGCAACATGGCCATCGCCGAGAAGCTGGGCTACCTGGATGTGCCGCCCGGCAGCCTCGTGGACATCAAGAACATCGGCAACCTGCCGGACAACCGCGTGGTCCTGATGTCCACCGGTTCGCAGGGCGAGCCGATGGCGGCCCTGTCCCGCATGGCCAACGGCGACCACCCCGTGGTCGTGGGCGAGGGCGACACCGTCGTGCTCGCCTCCAGCCTGATCCCGGGTAACGAGAACGCGGTGTTCCGGATCATCAACGGCCTCCTGAAGCTCGGCGCGGACGTCATCCACAAGGGCAACGCCAAGGTCCACGTCTCCGGGCACGCCGCCGCCGGGGAGCTCCTGTACTGCTACAACATCCTCGAGCCGCTCAACGCGATGCCGGTGCACGGTGAGACCCGCCACCTGATCGCCAACGGCAAGATCGCCTTGGAGTCCGGCGTTCCCGAGGAGAGCATCCTCCTGGCGGACAACGGCTCGGTGATCGACCTTCGGGACCACCAGGCCGACATCGTGGGCCAGGTGGAGGTCGGGTTCGTGTACGTCGACGGGTCAAGCGTCGGTGAAATCACCGAGGCCGACCTGAAGGACCGCCAGGTCCTCGGCGACGAAGGCTTCATCTCCATCATCACCGTCATCAACCGGACCACCGGCAAAGTGGTGTCGGGGCCGGAAATCCACGCCCGCGGCGTGGCCGAAGACGACTCGGTCTTCGATGAGGTCATCCCCAAGATCAATGCTGCGCTCGAAGAGGCCGTGCTCAACCGCTCGGACCACACCACCCACCAGCTTCAGCAGGTTATCCGCCGCGTGGTCGGCACCTGGGTCAACCGCAAGCTGCGCCGCAAGCCCATGATCATTCCGGTGGTCCTGGAGGCCTAAGCGCCTAGGTTTACGCGGTGAGGTGCCCGGACACCGGACACCGACATCTTGCACAGAGACGGCCGTGCCCGCCTTCCCGCAGCCTCCCGGCGGCGGCAGGCGGGCACGGCCGTTTTTTGTGTCCGCCGGCCCGAGCCCCGGCCCGGGTGGGGTCCCGGCGGGCGCAACATGAATCCCGGATTCCCCGGAAATCCGGGGTTCTCGGCCCGGTGTCCGGTACCGTGGCGGGTATGGCGACACGTACTTCCTCCGCGCCTAGAGGAAACTCAAGCGGCAAATCAGGCAGCTCTCCGGGCCGGGGCTCCGGCACGGCTGCATCCAAAGCAAGCCGGTCCGGGGGAGCGTCAGGCGCCGCCCGCACCCGGCAACTGGCCGCCGTCGAGCCGAATCAGCCCTGGCTGGTACGCGTGGTGGCCGGGGCCTGGCTGGGCATGGCCCACGTCGTCGGCGCCGGCATCCGCCGGATCGGCTCGGATGTCAGCGGCCTTGCGCCCGAGGACCGCCGTGACGGCGCCGCCTTGTTCAACCTCGCTCTTGGCGTGTTCGTCGCCACCTTCGCCTGGTGGGGCTTCGAGGGCGGGTTCCCGGACATG
>JAODMV010000192.1 GCA_025464875.1 Arthrobacter sp.
GGTTGAAGCCCATGGGCAGCGCGGCGCCGCGGATCTCGCCCACCTGGTTTTCCGGGGTGAAGCCCCACTCGGCGGGCATGCCGGCGGTCCATTCGCGGAGCACCTGCTTGTAGTCCAGCCTGCCGAATTCCTTGGAGGAGTTCAGGATGCCCAGGCCCACGTTGGAGGTGCCGTCGCCGACGCCGAACACCCAGCCGTAGCCGGGCAGCAGCCTGCCGTCGCGGCCGGGCAGCTCCAGCCAGCCTTCCATCCAGTCGTCGTCGTGCCGCGGGCTCCGGAAATAGGTGCGCACGGCGACGCCCAGCGGCCGGTCGTCCCGCTTCTGGATCCCCAGCGACACGGCGGTGCGGCTGGAGTTGCCGTCCGCGGCGAGCACGACGTCGGCGGGGAAGTCGCGCGTCTCGCCGGTCTTCCGGCCGGATTCGTCCAGCAGCGCGGCCCGGACGCCGGTCACGCGGCCGTCCTCGGAGCGCAGCGCTCCGGTGACGCTGTGCCGTTCGAGCACGACGGCGCCGGCGGACTGCGCGTGCCGGGCCAGCTCCTCGTCGAAGCCGAGCCGGGTCCGGATCAGCCCGTACTGCGGAAAGTCCGAGACCTCGGGCCAGGGAAGCTCGATGCTGCGCCCGCCCGCGAGCAGGCGCAGGCCCTTGTTCCGCCGCCAGCCGGCAGCTTCAGGGTGCGGCAGGCCGAGCTTCTGGATCTCGCGGACGGCGCGGGGGGTGAGGCCGTCGCCGCAGACTTTTTCGCGCGGAAAACTGGTCTTCTCCAGCACCGTGACGTCAATGCCTGCCTGCGCAAGGTAGTAGGCGGCGGTGGACCCGGCCGGCCCGGCTCCGACGATCAGTACGTTCACGGCAGCTGCCAGCTACCGCGCGGGCCGGGTGATGTTGCGGCGCAGCCTGGAGACGGGGCCGGTGCCGGCGGCCAGTGCCGCGGCGCCCGCGGCGGGGCCCGCCAGCGGCTTCTGGGCGCGGTGCACGGCGACGATGCCGCCGCTGAGGTTGCGGTAGGTGACGTTTTCCCAGCCGGCCTCCTGCAGCCAGGCGGCCAGGTGGTCCTGGTCCGGCCAGGCGCGGATGGACTCGGCCAGGTAGACGTAGGCGTCCGGGTTGGAGGAGACCTTCACGGCGATGGCCGGCAGGGCCCGCATGAGGTACTCGGTGTACATGGTGCGCCAGAGCGGCACCACGGGCTGGGAGAACTCGGCGATGACCAGCCGGCCGCCGGGCTTCGTGACGCGCAGCATCTCGGTCAGGGCCCTCTTCGGCTCGTTGACGTTGCGCAGTCCGAAGGAGATCGTGCTGGCGTCAAAGGTGTTGTCCGCGAAGGGCAGGCGGGTGGCGTCCCCGGCGACGAAATCGATGTCCGGGCGCCGGCGCTTGCCGACCTTGAGCATGCCGAGGGAGAAATCGCAGGCGACGACGTCGATGCCGGCATCGGCATACGGCTCGCTGGAGGTTCCGGTGCCGGCGGCGAGGTCCAGCACGCGCTGGCCGGCCTTGACGTCCATGGCCTCGACCACGATCTTGCGCCAACGGCGCGTCTGTCCCATGGACAGGACATCGTTCACGACGTCGTATTTCGGGGCGACGTCGTCAAACATCGTGGCTACTTCGTCCGGACGCTTATCCAATGATGCTCGGTTCACCCTGACATTGTATCAAATGTTCGGCACGCCCCCTAACCACGGCGCCGCCCCGCGCGGCGGCTCCGGAAGGCCCTCGAAATGACTCGGGCGGCACGATCACTTCGAGTCACTTCGAGTAGGGTGGTGCAATCATGACGAGCGCGTTCCGTACCTTGACAGTCCCCCTCGATGCAGATTCATTCCCCGGGGGCCTGCCGTCGCTTCTGGTCCGGGACGACGTCCTCTGCTGGACGCGCCGCGAGGCCGGCCTGGTGGGCTTCGGCGAGATCGCCCGCTTCACCGCCACCGGCCCGGAGCGCTTCCTCGAGGCCGACATCTGGTGGCGCCACCTGGTCCTGGAAGCGGACATCACGGACGCCGTGGCGGGCCCCGGCACCGGCCCCGTGGCCTTCGGCTCCTTCGCCTTTTCCAAGACTTCCGCGCACGAGTCGCGGCTGATCGTCCCCGAAATCGTGGTGGGGCTCCGTGACGGCACCGCCTGGCTCACCCAGTTGACGTTCGACGACGGCGAACTCACCGAGGCCGGCGCCCGCGCCGCCCTGCAGCGCTGGCTCCAGGAGCGCACGGTGGACGCGCCCGCCGGCGGCGGCGCCGCAGCGGCGCCATCCGGCGTCGTACTCTCCCGAACTCCTGCTGCAACGGGTCCGGCGGCAGCGGCTGCGCTGGATGTGGCGGCGCCGCCCGCGCCTTCCAAGGCCGCGACGCTGAGCAGCGGCTCGCTGAGCGAGGCGGACTGGATGGCCGCCGTGGCCGCGGGCGTGGCGGAGATCCGCACGGGGGCGCTGGAGAAGCTCGTGCTGGCCCGCGACATCGTGGCCACGGTGCCCGACGGCGTGAACGCGGCGGAGATCCTGCGGGAACTGGCCGTCCGCTACCGCGAATGCTGGACCTACGGGGTGGACGGCCTGGTCGGCTCCACCCCCGAGATGCTGATCCAGGTGG
>JAODMV010000208.1 GCA_025464875.1 Arthrobacter sp.
CGGCTCAACGGTACGCTCTTCGACCTCGGGGTCGATGATTACCATCAATTCGTAAGGACGCATATGTGAACCCACCTCCTTTGGGCTAAGCGGTTACGGCATTTCCGTAACAGGAGGTTCATTTGCGGTGCCGTGCGTTGCCCAGCCGCCGGAACGGAGGCGTGGCGCAGCACAGACTTCAATATCCTAGTGCATCCGGGCCGGTTTCGGCGATTCCCCTCCGGTCCACGGTAGGCGCAGCCGGCGGGGGCCGGAAGCCGCCGGGTAGCCATGTGGATAACCGGGGGACCGTCCGGGAGGAACCGGGGGCACCGGCCGGGCGCCAGCGCTGTGACATGATCAGGAAATGAGGACCGGATCCGCCGCCCGCGGCCCCGTTGGGCGAAGCCGTCTGCGTTTCGCCGTCATGCTGCTGGCAGGACTGCTCGCAGCGGCCGCGGCTGGCCTGGAGGGGCATTGGGTGCAGGCTCCTGCAATCGGCTGGTGCTGCGCCTCGCTGAGTTATGTGCTCTGGGTCTGGCTGGTGATCGGGCATCTGGATCCGGCGGAGACCCGGTTCCACGCCACGGCGGAGGATCCATCGCGCAGCGCCACCGACCTGCTGATCCTAGCCGCGAACCTCGCCAGCCTGGCAGCGGTGGCGGCCGTCGTCGTCGAATCGCACAGCAACGACGGAGGATCATCCCTCGGCGGCGGCCTGCTGGCGCTGACCTCGGTGGCACTTTCCTGGATGCTGGTCCAGACCCTCTTCACGCTGCGCTACGCCCGGCTCTACTACACGGGCGGAAAATCCGGCTCCGAGGTCGGCGGCATCAACTTCAAACAGGCCGAGCCGCCGCAGTGCACCGACTTCGCCTACCTGGCCACGAGCCTTGGCATGACCTACCAGGTCTCCGATACCGCGCTCGAAAACCACCGCATCCGCGCCGAGGCCCTCAAGCACAGCCTGCTGTCCTACCTCTTCGGCACCATCATCCTGGCCGCCACCATCAACCTTGTGATCGGGCTGGCCGCCCACTGAGTGTCCGTCCGGCCTAGGCCGGGGTGCGGAAGAACAACTCCGTCACCTTCGCCAGCCAGTAGGGATCCTCCACGCCGCAGAGCTCTCGGGCGGAGTGCATCGACAGCAGGGGCACACCGACGTCGACCGTCCGGATGCCCAGGCGCGTGGCGGTGAGCGGTCCGATCGTGGAGCCGCAGGGCATCACGTTGTTGGAGACGAATTCCTGGTACGGGATGCCGGCCTCGGTGCACAGCCTCGCCCACAGGGCGGCACCCGGGGCGTCCGTGGCGTAGCGCTGGTTGGCGTTGATCTTTAGCAACGGGCCGCCGTTGAGGGCCGGCCGGTTAACCGGGTCGTGCCGCTCGGCGTAGTTGGGGTGCACGGCGTGGCCGGCGTCCGCGGAGACGCAGAACGACGCCGCGAAGGCCTGCCGCCGCTGGCTCGCCGAGGCCCCCAGCCCGTCCGAGATCCGCACTAGGACGTCCTCGAGGAGGGGACCGCTGGCGCCGGAGCGGGAGGCGGAGCCGATTTCCTCGTGGTCGAAGGCGGCCAGCACGGCGATCGGCGCGCCCTCCGGCAGCGGCGCCTCGGCCTGCGGCGACTGCGCGTGCGCGATCAGTGCCGCAAGTCCGGCGTGCGTCGCGGAGAGGTTGTCCAGCCGCCCGGAGGCGAAGAGCTCCCCCTTCGCCCCGAAAACGGCGGGCGCCTGCGTGTCCGCAAGAACGACGTCGTAGCCGCCGATCTGTGCCGGATCGATCGCGGCACCGGAAGCCCGGACGGCCAGCAGCGCCAGCAAGTCCTCGCCGGCCGGATCCCCGAGGCCGAACACGGGATTCATGTGCTGCTGCTTGTCCAGGGCCAGGCCCTCGTTCACGGCGCGGTCCAGGTGGATGGCCAACTGGGGGAAGCGCAGCAACGGGCCGGTGGCGGTGAGGTGCTCGGTGCCGTCCAGCATCACGAGACGCCCGGCGAGCTGCAGTTCGCGGTCCAGCCACGAGTTCAGCAGCGGTCCGCCATAGACCTCGACGCCGGCCTGAAGCCAGCCGAACTTGCCGGTCGTGGGCTTCGGCTTGAGCTTGAAGGACGGCGAATCGGTGTGCGCGCCCAGAATGTTGAAAGCCGTGGTGGGACCGGCACCGGGCGGCATCATCCAGGCGATCAGGGCGCCGTCGCGGATCACGTAGTACTTGCCGGCGGCGGTCTCAGCTGCGGCCTGGCCTGCTGTGGTCTGGCCGGTTCCGCCGGCGCCCTCCCACTGCTGCAGCTCGTCCAGGGCCGTGAAGCCCGCCCCGTCGAGCCGGCGGGCGGCCTCGTGAACGGCGTGGAAACTCGACGGGGACGCCGTGACGTACGCCCCGAGGTCCTGGATGTGAGCTGCGGCGCTGGAGTGTGAAGGCATGGCTCCGAGTCTAGCGCCGCCGGTTTCGGAGCCCCGCTAGACCGTGACGTTGAGCCCGGCCGTGTAGCCTCCGGGCACCGAACCGCTCATCGTGGCCAGCTGGTAGATCCCGCCGTCGTCGCCGAAGACGTTGTCGGACTTGAGCGTGGTCCGGGGGAAGTTCCGTGCGCTCGTTTCGTAGCCGGCCGAGGCGTAGACCTCGTTGCAGGCGGCCTCGGTCAGCGCGACCTGCGAGACGGCGAGGACCTGCCCGGCCGCCGTGGCGTTGCTCATGGACTCGAAGACTTCGAAGTGGATGTGCGGCCAGCGGCCGTTGTAGGCGCCGGGGTAGATGGTCCTGAAGGTCACCTGCCCGTTCGCGTCGGCTTCCTGGACGCCCCGGAGGTAGTTCTCGTCGCTGAGGCCGGAATCGTACATGGAGTACTTGCCGTCGCGGTCGCAGTGCCAGGCGTAGACGGCGGCTCCGGCCAGGGGGGTGCAGCCGTTGGAGTTATCGAGCAGCGTCAGCGTGACCGTCAGCGGCACTCCGTCCGCGGTGCTGGTGGAAGTCCCGAAGCTGGACGTGATGTCCTGCCGGACCACGCCGGAGGCCTCCAGCACGTTGGGCCCGTTCGAACCGTCGCCCGGGAACGGGCCCGCTGTTTCCTGCGGGATCTCGACGCCGCACTCGGCAATCGCGCGGGTCAGCGTGGGAGAGGCCGTCGCCGAGGCAGACGGCGTCGTGGTGGCTGCGGCGGCTGAGCCGGTCGGCGTGGCGCCGGCGGAGGCCGTGCTGCCGGGCGTGGAGCCGCCGGGCGTGCACGCCGCGAGGGCGGCGGCGGTGCCGGCGCCGAGGAACATGCCCAGCGAGCGGCGACTCATGAGGGTGGAGAGGTCGAATTCCAGGCCGCGGTCATGGTTGGGATGCGGCTCGTGCGGGGGCTGCGGTGGTGTGCTCATGAGCCCATAGAACACCAGCACGCTATGCCGGGACTAGGGCTTTCCTGTGAGCCGGCTGTGCCCTGCACCTTCGGGCCCGGCACGCGGCCGGGACATGCCCTCCCCTCGGCTGAGCCACCGGGCATGTCCCCTGGCCCGCTCCGGACAGGCCCTCCTCCCGCGGCGGGGACTGGACATAGTGCCACTATGTCCATCCCTGGGCCCCGGGGGTGGGCATGTCCTCGCAAAACCCGAGTTGCGCGGCGTGCCGCGCCCGGCCGGCCGCCGTCGGCGCTGCCGCTCAGTAATCCGCGTTGCTGGGGACCACCAGGCCGGTCTCGTAGGCGTAGACCACTGCCTGGACCCGGTCGCGGAGGTGGAGCTTGGTCAGGATGCGGCGCACGTGGGTCTTGACGGTGGCCTCGGAGAGGAAGAACTTCCGTGCGATCTCGGCGTTGGAGAGCGCCTCCGCCATGGCCTCCAAGACCTCGGTCTCGCGCGGGGTGAGGTCCTCCAGCAGCGGATCCCTCACCGCGGGGGCGCCGGCGGCCGGGAGCGATGGTTCCTCGGCGGCGCCTGCTGCCCGGCCCCCATCGCGGACGTAGGTCTCCAGGAGCCGCCGCGTGATGCGCGGTGCCACCACGGCGTCGCCGCTGGCCACCACCCGGACGGCGCTGATCAGTTCGGCGGGGGCCACGTCCTTGAGCAGGAAGGCCGAGGCGCCCGCCTGCAGCCCGGCAAAGGCGTACTCGTCCAGGTCAAAGGTGGTCAGGATGATGACCCTGGCGCACGCTCCGGAGGAAGTGATGGCCCGGGTCGCCTCGATCCCGTCCAGCACCGGCATCCGGACGTCCATCAGCACCACGTCGGGATTGACTTCCCGGACCTGGCGCACCGCCTCGGCGCCGTCGGAGGCCTCCCCCACAATGCACAGATCATCCTCGCCCTCCATGATCAGGCGGAAACCCATGCGGAGGAGCGGCTGATCGTCCACCAGCAGGATCCGGATGCGCCCGGTTTCACTCATTTGTTTCCCTTGTCGCCGTTGTAGTTCAGGACGGCGTGCACACGCCAGCCGCCGTCTAGAGTAGGCCCGGCCTTGACGGTCCCTGCGTAGATCCGGGCCCGTTCCCTCATCCCGGCCAGGCCCTGGCCGGAGCCGAGGGACTCCGTCATCCCCGGCGGCCCGTCGCCGAAGTCGCCGGCATCAACGGTCCCCTTGCCGTCGTCGAGCACGTCAATGGCGACCGTCGAGCCGTCCCGGACAATGCCGACATCCACCCGGCTCAGGGCACGGCCGTAGCGCAGCACATTGGTCAGGGATTCCTGCACGATCCGGTACACGGTCAGCTGGAAGGCGGCGTCCTCGGGCAGCGAGGGGCCGGTGTGGGTGTAGTGCAGCGGCAAGCCCGCGGTGCGGAAACCTTCCAGCAGTTTGGCCAGGTTGTCCCCGGCCACCAGGGGCTCACGCGGGGCACGCCCATCGGCGGCATCGTCCCGCAGCACGCCGAGCACGCGCCGCATGTCCGCCAGGGCGGTGCGGCCCGTGCGAGACAGCGCGCCGAGCACTTCGGCGGCGCGTGCCGGGTCCTTCTTGACGACGACGGCGGCCCCGTCCGAAAGACTGATCATCACCGTCAGCGAATGCGCCACCACATCGTGCATTTCGCGGGCGATCCGGTTGCGCTCGTTGACGGAGCCAAGCTGCGCGGACCGGGCGGCCCACGCTGCAATCTCTTGCTCATGCTCACGCCGCTGCCGCACCGAGATCCCGATACCGGCGGCGATCACGTTGGAGAGGGCGATGCCGACGCCCGCCGCGATGCTGGTGATCAGTTGGAAGTTCTCCTCGGTCCGCATCGCGGCGTCCGGAAGCCGCCCGTCCAGCGGGCCTACGGCCATCGAGAAGTACACCAGCGCCAGCGGCGCCGTCGCCAGAGCCAAGGATGCCAGGGCAAATGGCCTGCTTCGAGTGACGGCCACGGAGTACAGCGAAAACCACAGTCCGGCCGAGACATTCGATCCCCAAGGATGCAGCAGGGTGACCGCCAGTTCCAGGGCCGCCACGGCCGCCACTACGGGCACGGGATGGTGGCGCCGGAAGAACAGTGCCACGGCCGTCGCCCCGAGCAGCGCTGCTACCTGCCACACGCCGTCGCCCGCAGACTCCACCGCGGTAGGCGCGACCAGGAGCAGGTAGCAAAGCACCACGAGAACGTCCATGGCCCTGGGTTGCTGGAACAGGTAGCGCCGGAGCCGGCCGCGACGGCGGGCGGTGATTTCGGTGAAGGACGCGTCAGCCTGGGCGGCTGGCGCGTCCTTCACCGGTGCTACAACCGGGACTGGAACCGGCACTGCATCGATCATCCTTTGAGCCTAGACGGGCCGACGACCGGCCTAGACGTCCCGCTTCTTCAGCAGGACGGCGGCAAGGACCACCGGAATGACCACCCAGGCGCCCAGGACCAGGGCGGCCTGCCACGCTTCCAGGGTGTCCGGGACATGCTCCACGGCCGTCAGCGGCTCAACCGTGTTGCCGGGAAGGTACTTGCGGGCCTCCACGAAGAAATCGCCGGGAATCAGCTGGAAGGCGATCGGCGCCACGAAGAACAGGCCGACCAGGCTCATGATGCCACCGGCCGAGTTGCGGAGCAGGGCGCCGAGGGACATGCCGATGGCGGCGACGGCCGCGACGTACAGGCTGCTGACGAGCCACAGCTTGACCGACTGGGAGCTGGCGAGGTCCAGCTTGAGCTCGTAGGACGCCAGGATCGGCAGCGACACGAGGCCGGCAAGGAACACCGAGACGGCGGTGAGGACGAACGCGGTCACCACGACCACCAGCAACTTGGCGAAGAAAGCCGGGGTCCGCCGCGGCACCGCGGCGAAGGTGGAACGGGCCATCCCGGTGGTGAACTCCGCGCTCATCAGCAGCACGCCGAGCGAACCGAGAATCAGCTGGGCAAAGGCGATGCCGGAGGTCGGGACGCTTACGGCGAGGTCGCCGCCCTGGGAGGCAAACGCCGCGGCCGCCTCCGGGTCCGTCGTCGCCGCTTCCGCGAACTGTCCGGTTCCCCACGCCGAGAGGGCACCGAAGCCCACCAGGACCAGGACGGTGGAGCCGAGCAGGATCAGCGTGGAGAGCAGGGTGCGGAACTTAATGAATTCAGAGTTCAGCACCCGCAGAAAGCCGGGGCCCGGTCCCAAGCTGCTGCCGTTGCCCGACCTTTCAGTGCGGGCGCCGGCGTGCGCGCCGCGGCGGGAGGGCGTGGGTTCAAGGATGGTTGAGCTCATGGCTAGTTGCCTCCGGACTGAACGGGGGCAGCGGCGCCCGTGGTGATTAGCGAGTGGTATTCGACCTCATCCTTGGTCAGTTCCATGTAGGCCTCCTCGAGGCTGGCCTGGAGTGGGGTGAGTTCGTAGAGCAGAACGCGGCTGTCGAGGGCGGCGCGGGCAATCTGCCGCGGATCCAGGCCCGTGACCTCCAGCAGCTCGTTTTCCTGCACCTCCACCGAGACTCCGGTTCCGGCCAGCACGTGCATCAGCTGGTCCGGTTGCTCGGTGCGCACGCGGGTGCGGCTCTGGCCCTTGCCGGTGATGATCTCCTGAATCGGGGCGTCGGCAATGATCCTGCCGCGGCCGATCACGATCAGGTGGTCGGCCGTGACGGCCATTTCACTCATCAGGTGACTGGACAGGAACACGGTGCGTCCCTCGGAGGCCAGGTACTTGACGAGGTTGCGGACCCAGGCGACGCCCTCGGGGTCGAGGCCGTTGACCGGCTCGTCGAGGATGATGGTTTGCGGGTCCCCCAGCAGCGCGGCGGCGATGCCCAGCCGTTGGCCCATGCCGAGGGAGAAGCCCTTGACCTTCTTCTTGGCCACTTCGGTCAGGCCGGTCATTTCGATGACTTCGTGGACACGCCGCTTGGGGATGCTGTGCGTGGCGGCCATGGCCAGCAGGTGGTTGTAGGCGGAGCGGCTGGTGTGGACGGCTTTGGCGTCGAGCAGCGCGCCGACGTCGCGCAGGGGAGCGGCGTGCCGTACGAACGGGGTGCCGTTGACGGTCACCGAGCCCGACGTCGGCTTGTCCAGCCCCATGATCATGCGCATGGTGGTGGATTTGCCGGCCCCGTTGGGACCCAGGAAGCCGGTGACCCGGCCGGCTTCGACGGTGAAGTTGATCCCGGCGACGGCGGTCTTGTCGCCGTAAACCTTAGTCAGGCCTCTTGCTTCGATCATGGAAGCGTTCCTTTGCGTAGCAGGGGATTGCGGACCGTCGCGATCACGGGTCCGTGTGCAAACACCACGCTACCGACGCCGACGGCGGAATTCGCCGGTCTCAGGGATGATTCAGGGTCGGATCAGGGTAGTCCGCGAGGATGACGGCCCGGCCCGGAGGATGCCCCCAGGTCGCCCGGCGGCGTACCAAGGCGCCCGCGGGCGCCCGCGGCCAGCATCTCTCAGGACGCCGGCGAGTAGTACGTCAGTGCGCCCCGGCGGACCGTGACGTCGACGCTCCGGACCCCCGGCATGACCTCGCCGTCCACCGCGAGGACCATCGTCGAATCCGCCGGTTCCACCCGGATCCTGCTGGTTTCGCTGAGGTGGGTGATCCGGGAGCTGGCGACGGTGCCGGTCAGCACGGACCAGAGCAGCCGCAGCCGCGCAAAGGACTCGTCGGCGGTGATCATCCGCAGATCCAGCACGCCGTCTTCCAACACCGGACGGACCAGCGGGGCATGGTCGCGAGGGTAGTAGCGGCCGCGGCCGATGTACAGGATCCACAGCTTGTGCCGCACGCCGTTGACGGCCAGCCCGGTGGGTGTGCCGGCGGCAAATGTCCTGAACATGGCCGCGACGCCCGCCAACGGTTTGCCCAGCGCCGGCTGAAGCTGTTCGCGCCGCCGCACCAGGTTGGGGTAAAGGCCGATGCTTGCCGTGTTGAGCATGGTCAGCTCGAGGCGCTCGGGACTGTCCGGGAGTCCCCGCTCCACGGCCACGTGACCCACGTCAGCCCGTGCGGCCTCGCCGCGGGAGGCCGCGTCGACGGCCGCCTGGAGGGTGGGCGTTCCGGCGTCCCGGGCAAAGTGGTTGAGCGTCCCGCCGGGAAGCACCAGCAGGGGGAGGTCATGCTCGACGGCGGCCGCCGCCGCCGTCCCGACCGTCCCGTCGCCGCCCCAGACGCCCAAGGCGACGGTCCCCGGCCGGGTGGCGACGCCGACGATCTCCGTGGCGACATCCTCGTCCGGCCGGATTTCCTTTATATACGCCTTGGGGAATACTTTTTGAAGTGCCTCCACCGTCTCGTCGGCATAGGAGCCGCCAAGGGTGTTCACGGCAATGCCCAGCCCTTCACCGTCCGGCACTTTCGCGGCCGGTACGACCGTGCGGCGGGTCTCGGGGAAGGGCGGCCGGACAGGCCACCACTTCCTCGTCGCCAGAGCCGCTCCGGCCCCGATCGCCGAGCCGAACAGCACATCCGAGGGCCAGTGGGCCCCCGTGTGGATCCGCGAGTAGGCCACCCCTGCCGCCACGGGGACCAGCGCGGCACCCAGCGCGGGGCGCACCATTGCGACGCCAAGCGTGAAGGCGACGGCTGAGGCGGAGTGGCCCGAGGGCATGGACGAACTCGTCGGCTGCGGGTGGACGAACCGGAAGGCCGGGAGATGCTCCGGCAGCGGACGGGCCCGGGGCAGAAGCGTCTTGAACAGGAGATTGGTGACGCCGGACGCCACACCCTGCGCCAAGAGACCGTGCAGCGCTGCCCGGCGCGGCTTCCCGGGAAACAGCGCCAGGAAACCGGCAACGCCGAACCACAGCTTGCCTTTGTTCGCGGCCGCGGACACCTGGCGGAAGAAGTCGTCATGGCCTCCGCCGGGGAGGGCCGACACCGCCCGCACCAGCTTCCGGTCCAACTTCGCCAGCCGACCGGGCGCTTTCCACAGCATGCTTCGCATCTGACCACCTTACTGTGGGCCGCGCCGGCGGCGGCGCGGGCGTTTCGGCTTCAAGGCTGTGCACCGGGTGGTTAGGATGAGGCGATGACCAGAGTGCTGGACCCTCAGCGATTGTCTACGGGGCGCGTCCTCGCCGCCAGCACCGCCCTGCTCACGCTCGCGGTCGTCCTCGGCGGTGCCCTGCTGGCCGATGTCTCGCAGCCGCCGTTCCGGGAGGTGGATGACGGCTGGGCCCGCTTCATGGGCACTCTGCACAGTCCGTTCTGGGACGGCGTAAACGGCTTCCTGAATATCGCCGGCTACCGGGGAGTGCTTCTGGGCCACGGCTTGCTCGCGCTGGCGCTCCTGGTGCGGAAACGGCCGCAGGCGGCCATCTTCGCGGCTTCCGCCGGCATCGCGGTCCTGATTCTTACCCAGGTCTCCAAAGCCGCCATCCTCCGGGAGCGGCCGGCGAACACCATCGTCCTGACCGACACCGGATCGTTTCCCTCGGGCCATGTGACCTCCACGACCGCGTTCGTTCTGGTCCTGGCCCTGCTCGTCGGCCGGGTCTGGGTGTGGGTGCTGGCGGCGGCTGGCATCGCGGCCATGATGCTCAGCCGCACCTATCTGTCCGCGCACTGGCTCATGGACACCGTGGGCGGCGTGTGCCTGGCTGCCCCGGTGGTGCTGATCGTGTGGCTCTTCTACCAGAACATATGCATCCAGGAGAATGCAGACGCGCGGCGGATCCTCACCTGGCGCGCAAGGGCCTCGCGGCGCCGGCGAGCAGCAGCGCACCCAGAATCGGAACCGCGATAGCAAACAGGGCCAGCCTGATGCCGGTCACGTCGCCGAGGTATCCGAGCAGGGGCGGGCCGGCGAGAAACGCGACGTAGCCCAGGGTGGAAACGACGGACACACGGGCGGCGGCGTGCTTGGGGTCATCCGCTGCCGCCGACATTCCCATCGGGAACGCCAGGGCGGCGCCCACGCCCCAGAGGACGGCACCGGCGGTGGCGAGCCAGAGGTTGCCGGCCAGCACGAAGAGTCCGAGTCCGGCGGCCGCCGCCGCCATGCTGGCGCGGAGGACCGCCACCCGGCCGTACGCGTCGATGGCCCGGCCGCCGAAAAAGCGCATGGCCGTCATGGCCAGGACGAAGGCGGCAAAGAGCAGGGCGCCCGTGGACTGCGAGGCCCCGAGTCCGTCCACCGCGGCCTTCGCGATCCAGTCGTTCCCGGCGCCTTCGGTGAGCGTGGCGCCGAGAACCACGACGCCGATCAGCAGTGTGCGGCCGTCCCGCCAGGCCGAGCCTTCCTTGAGCTCTTTCGCTTCCCCGGCCAGCGGGACGGCCGGGAGGTGCGGCAGGAAGTACCGGGGGGCCACCGCGGTCAGCACGGCCACCAGTGCGGAAATGACAAGCAGGTGCGCAGGCAGCCCGATACCCAGCGTGGACAGGCCCGCCCCGATCAGGGCACCCAGGAAGGCGCCTCCGCTGAAAGCCGCGTGGAACTGCGGCATGATGGT
>JAODMV010000217.1 GCA_025464875.1 Arthrobacter sp.
CTGGCCAGGAGCGAGGGCTGCTGGTTCACCGGCACGGTGGCGGCGAAGTAGCGGGTGTTGAACCGGCGGTGGGCGAAATCGGGGCTGAGCCAGTTGACCAGCGGTTTGAGCAGGTCCGTCCGCGCCGAGAGCCCACGCTTGGCGAGCACCTCGGTAAAGGACTTGTCCTGATTTGCCACGGCCTCGCGGGCGCGCATCCACTCGGCGGTCGAGGTCGCCTCCACCGTGGTGGACAGGTCCGGCCCGGCCAGCAGGACGCCGGTCTCCTCGAACAGCTCGCGGATGGCGCCCACCACGTGGCGGCGAGCCAGCCCGACGTCGTCGGCCCCCATCTGCTCGGCCCACTGCTGGGGCGACGGGCCCAGCCAGCCGGCGGTGTCGTCGTCGGACGCCTCCAGCGATCCTCCCGGAAAGGCGAGCACCCCCAGCGGCGAAGCCCCCGGCCGGTAGCCCAACCACGTCTCCAGACCGGTGGGCGAGTCGCGCAGCAGGACGACGGAGGAGGCGGGACGGGGGGCGCGGGGCGTCCGTTCGCCGTGTTCCAGCCAGCTGCGTGCGGCTTCTTCAAGATCTTCGGGGAGGACGAACAGGCGTCGGGCTAACTGCGACAAGGAAGTGGCCGGCCCCCTAGGCGAATTCGACGATCAGTTCGACCTCAACGGGCGAGTCGAGCGGCAGGACTGATACACCGACAGCGGAACGCGCGTGCTGGCCGGCGTCGCCGAGGACCTGGCCCAGCAGCTCGGAGGCGCCGTTGATGACCCCGGGCTGGCCGGTGAAGGACGGATCGGAGGACACGAAACCGACCACCTTGACGACCCTCGTGATGCGGTCGAGGTCTCCGATGACGCTCTTGACGGCGGCCAGGGCGTTGATGGCGCACACGGCGGCGTAGGCCCTCGCGTCTTCCGGAGACACCGTGGGCTCGTCCGAGGCGCCCTCCGTTCCGGTGGACACCTTGCCCGTAGCTTCGAGCTTGCCGTTGATGAACGGCAGCTGCCCGGAGGTGTAGACGTGGCTGCCCGAAATCACCGCGGGCACGTAGGCGGCCACCGGGGCGGCAACCTCCGGGAGCGTCAGGCCAAGCTCGGCGAGGCGTTGTTCGACGGCGGACGTCGCGCCCGGGCCCTCCGAGGGTGCCGGCGCGGCCGCTGCTGGGGTGCTCATGGCTACTGTTTCTCCCTCTTCAGGTAGGCGACCAGGCCGTTGCCATCGGGGCCCGGAACAACCTGGACCAGCTCCCAGCCGTCCTCGCCCCACTGGTCCAGAATCTGCTTCGTGGCGTGGATAATAAGCGGAATCGTGGCGTACTCCCATTTCGTCATGAGCGTAAGCCTAGTACTAGCCGGTAAAGTGGAAAACATGGCGACTGGTAAGAACCCTATATTCGACACGGCCACCACCCTCGGAAAGATCCTTGTTTTCCTGGGCGTGAGCGCCATTTGTGGCGTCCTGGTGGCGGGACTCCTGGTCCCCGCAGCCGCCGTTTCCGGCAGCGCAGCAAGCGGGTCGATTCAGTTCTTCGACACCCTCCCTGCCGAGCTCAAGGTGGACCCGCCCAGCCAGGCGACGACGATCCTCGCCTCGGACGGCAGCGTGATCGCCAACCTCTTCGCAGAAAACCGCACCCGCGTTCCGCTGGATCAGATGTCTCCGTACATCAAGGACGCCGCGATCGCCATCGAGGACAGCCGCTTCTATGAGCACGGCGGCGTGGACACCACGGGCATCATGCGGGCACTCATCAGCACCGCCCGCGGCAACAAGCAGGGCGCATCGACCATCACGCAGCAGTACGTGAACAATGTCATCAACTCCTCCCTCGAGGCCGAGGGCAAGGGCGACCAGGTGTTGCTCAACGGCGTGAACAAGGGCGTCGGAGACAAGCTCCGCGAAATGAAACTCGCCATCGCGCTGGAGAAGAAGTTCACCAAGGAACAGATCTTGGAGGGCTACCTCAACATCGTGTTCTTCAACCGGGACGCCTACGGGATCGAAGCCGCCTCCAAGTTCTTCTTCAGCACCACCGCCAAGGATCTGACGCTGCCGCAGGCCGCGCTGCTTGCCGGCGTCGTGAACAGCCCGTCCTTCTATGACCCGATCAACAACCCGGAGAACGCCAAGAACCGGCGGGACCTGGTACTCAGTTCCATGCTCAGCCAGAGCAAGATCACCCAGGCCGACTACGACGCCGCGGTCGCCACGCCGGTGGAAACGAAGGTCACCCCGGCCCGGCAGGGCTGCGCCTACTCGGTCTCGGCCCCGTACTTCTGCGACTACGTGCTGCACCTGCTGCTGAACAACCCGGCCTACGGCGCCGACGCGGCGGAACGCGAGAAGAAGGTTTTCCGGGGCGGCCTGACCATCAAGACCACGCTGGACCCCAACGCCCAGGCAGTCGCCCAGGCCCAGGTCGAGGCTTCGGCCGGCGCCAACCCGGACAAGTGGGGCGCCTCGCTGGTGTCCGTCCAGCCGGGCTCGGGCAAGATCGTCGCCATGGCGCAGAACACGCAGTGGCTCGAAGCCGAGGGAAAGTTCAACAACGTCATCAACTTCAACGTTGACAAGACAGATGCCGAGGGCAACGACCTCGGCGGGCTGGGCGGGTTCCAGCCGGGCTCCACGATGAAGCCGTTCACGTTCGCGGAGTGGCTCAACGAGGGCAAGTCGATGAACACGGTCCTCAACGGTTCGGTGCGCCGCTACCCGCTGAACTTCCCGTGGCGGAACACCTGCCCCACGCCGTTGGACGGCGCGTACAACTCGGCGGAGGAACACCTGGGCGCGGCGAAAGACCTGCAGAACGCCGAAGAGGGCTACTACAAGAACATGACCGTCCTGGACGGCCTGGCGAACTCCATCAACACCATTACGTTCGCGTCCGCGGCCCAGGTGGACCTCTGCGGGGTCCAGAAAATCGTCGACGCCGTGGGCATCCATGCCGGGCAGACCAACGACCCCGTCCCCATGACCACCCTGTCCAACCTGCTCGGCGCGACCCAGACCTCGCCGCTGACCATGGCCAGCGCGTTCGCTACCTTCGCGAACGACGGCAGGTACTGCGAACCGATCGCCATCGCCTCGGTGACCGACCAGACCGGCGCCCAGCTGCCGGCACAGGCGAGCAAGTGCCGCGACGCGATCAAGCCGGAAGTTGCGCGTGGCGTCAGCTTCGCGCTGCAGGAGGTCCTCAACCGGGGCTCGGGCTCGCTGATCCAGCCACGGATTTCCACCCGCACCACCTTCCCCATTGCCGCTAAGACCGGCACCAACGACCCCAACAACTCCACCTGGGTCGTCGGCTACACCAGCGGCCTGGCCACGGCGTCCTGGTTCGGGGACCCCCTGGGCGCCCAGGACCGCTTCGGCCGTAACCTCACCATCAACGGCAAGTTCTACCGGGGCATCGACGGCTACATGATTGCCGGGCCGCAGTTCTCGAACTTCATGGCCCAGGTGGCACCGGCCTACGGCACCACCGCCTTCCCCGCGCCGCCGTCCAACCTGGTGAACGGGCCCGTGCAGATCGTTCGCCCGCCGGCGCCCCGGAACTCGACGCCCCAGAACTCAACGCCTCAGAACTCGACGCCGACGCCCGCACCCGCGCCCAGCGAGAATTCGTCGCCCAGCGGCCAGGACGAATAGCCGGTGGTTGGGGGACCTGACTTGGCCAGCCGCGCCCGAGGTATCGGGCGCGGCTTAGCCGTAACTGCCGCCGTCGGCGCCGCGACGGGCGCGGCGGTCGCCGGCTACGGGCTCTGGGAGAAGAACCAGTTCGTCCTGCGGGAGGAGTCCCTGCCGATCCTGCCGCCTGGCTTTGGTCCGCTCCGGGTGCTCCACCTCAGCGACATCCACTTCGTGCCGGGCCAGCACCGGAAGGCCGGTTGGCTTGAGTCATTGGCGGAGCTGAAGCCGGACCTGGTGGTGAACACCGGGGACAACCTCAGCCATGTCAAGGCCGTGGACCCGCTGCTGACGGCGCTGCGTCCCCTGATGGCCTTCCCGGGCGTCTTCGTTCCCGGGTCCAACGATTACTTCGCCCCGGAAGTCAAGAACCCGGCCTCCTACCTGCGCGGCCCCTCCACCCGCCGGGAGGAGCCGGTCCAGCTGGACTGGCCGAGGCTTCGCTCCGGCTTCGGGATGGCCGGCTGGGTGGACCTCACCAACCGCGCCCAGTCGCTCGTGGTCAGGGGCCTGCGCATTGACTTCTCCGGCGTCGACGACCCGCACCTGGGGCTGGAGCGGTACGCCGGCTGGCCCCGCGGCACCACGGGCCGGAACGCCACCGCGCACCTCAGGGTCGCGGTCATCCACGCCCCGTACCAGCGCGTGCTGGACCACTTCACCAATGAAGCGGCCGACCTGCTGCTGGCCGGGCATACCCATGGCGGCCAGATCTGCCTCCCCGGTTACGGCGCCCTGGTCTCCAACTGCGACCTCCCCACCTGGCGCGCCAAGGGCCTCAACAACTGGGAAAACAACGGCCGCACGACGCCGGTGAACGTCTCCGGCGGTATCGGTACCTCCCGCTTCGCGCCGGTCCGCATCGCGTGCAAGCCCGAGGCTGTGCTGTTGACCCTCACCTCCCGCAGCTGAGCATGCCCCATGTCCGCCGCCACCGGTGGACATGCCCTCCCCTGCTTTCCCGCCCCGGGGGACATGCCCTCCCCTGAGCCTGACGGATGGGCATAACGCCATCATGCCCATTCCTCGCAGCCACCACGGCGCATGCTCACTTCACATCCATCACGCGTCTCCACCCACACCAAGCCGATCGTGCCGCGGCCGGCCCCGGGCCGGCCTGCGCCCTGCCGGCGGGTTGGCAGATTCCGGCCCGCCAGACCGCGGCGGCGGCGGGCAGACCGGGGCGGGCAAGTCCCCCTGGCCAAGCTGATAGCCCGCTGCTACGACGCCGCCGCCGGTCCCTCAGGCTCGACGGCGGGGACCTGCGCGAACGCACGGATACGCCCCTCGGCCGGCTAGCGGCAGCAAGGCGGGCGGCAGCGACTCCGGACGCCCTCTGGACCGCGCTGATCATTGCACCCCGACTCTCCACGTCGGAGGGGGCAGGCTGGCCCTGGTCGTCCATGACGGCCGCCTCGTGGGGACGGCACTCTGGAGCAACTGCTCGGCGGCGGCGGGCGCACCGGGCGGCCGCACGAGGCCTGGAAAAACGCCCCCGCCGAGCGGATTTGCGGGCCCGGGAGAGGTGGATGGCACTCGATTTCACATCTGGGCCTCCTATCGGCTATTCTTGTGAAGTTGCTTTTGCAGCGGATCGGGATGTGGCGCAGCTTGGTAGCGCGCGTCGTTCGGGACGACGAGGTCGCAGGTTCAAATCCTGTCATCCCGACCAGAGAAAAAAGAGGGTCTTCCAATCGGAAGGCCCTCTTTTTTGTACCCCGTACCCGTGCGCGGGCCCCGCGGCCCGGCCCCGTGCCCCCGGCATAAAAAACAGCCCCGGGACTGGCTCTCGCCTATCCCGGGGCTGTGAAGCACTAGCTTCCTTGGACGTTACATCGGGTCGGGCCAGTTGCCGACGTTGAGGTAGTTCGTCTTTGGGTTGGACATGGGATCGGGCCAGTTGCCCACCGCCTTCGGTGTGTGCATGGGGTCCGGCCAGTTGCCGACGGCGGTGATGCCTGCGTTGTCCGCGATGGAACCTGCGGAAAGCACGGCCGGGGCCGCAACGGAAAGGGCCAGGGCGCCCGCCAAGAAAGCGCCGGCTGCGATCTTCTTCAACATAGAGTTCCTCAATACGTGTCGTGGTCCTTACCAAGTCAGCACTACCCTTGTTGACATACATTGTAAAATGATTTCCACAGGGACTGTCAAGCATTTAGTACAAAGAATGTCCGGAATTAGGAGGCATCCGTGGGGAACGGATTTGGGGAGAAGCTCCGCGCGGAACGGCTTGAACGGGGACTGACGCAGGCGGAGCTGGGCCGGGACCTGTATTCGCCCAGCTACATTTCGCTGTTGGAAACCGGACGCCGCGAGCCCACCGCAGATGTTATCGAGGAGCTGGCCCGTCGGCTGGAACTGGCACCCAAGGCGCTGGCGGCCTGGAGCCAGCCGGTCTCTGTCAGCGACGCCGAATATGTGCTTGCGGGACTGTACGCCCGCCAGGCCTGGGACCTCCGGGACTACCCGCTGGCGGCCACCCATGCAGCGACCGCCGCCCAGATCGCCCTGGAAGCAAAGAACACCAGCGCGTGGTGGAACATGAGCTACATGCAGGCCGAATGCCTGATCAAACAGGGCCTGTGGCAGGACTGCAAGGACGTCGTCCAGCACCTGCTGGACCACCCCATGGCCGCCGAATCGGCGGGCCTGGGCGTTCGGGCCCGGCAGATGCTCGCGGCCGCGTCCCAGGGCCAGGGCCAGCTGACCGCCGCCGTCGAACATGCCCAGGAAGCCGTGCGGCTCTGCGCCGAGCTGCCCACGGGCTCCACGATGATCATCGGAGCGTTACGGGCCCTGATC
>JAODMV010000242.1 GCA_025464875.1 Arthrobacter sp.
CAGTCCAACTGGGCGGGGCTCAGCTCGCCATGGTGATAACCCGGCACGGAGGTGTCCAAGGTAATGACGCGCAGCCCGTTGATGAAATACGTGCGGTCCACCGGGGAGTCATCGGCTGGCTGATCCAAGAGCCCGGTGCGGAAATTGGCCCGGTCGTCATGGTTTCCCATCGCCCAAATGACCTTGGCGCCCATGGCCTGGCAGGCGGGGTCGACGATCGCGCGAAGTTTGGCATAAGCCTCGGCTTCGCCCAGGTCGGCGAGGTCTCCCGTGAAGATCACCGCTTCGGGCCGCGCGCCTGAGGCACGGACTTCGTCGAAGAGTTGTCTGAGTCTGGCATCGCTGTCTACTACGCCGTGCAGAGCCTGTGGACCGCCCAAGAGATGGGGATCGCTCAGGTGGAGTAGGAAGTGACGTGGCCGGGGGTGCTCGGCCTCGATGGGCTCCATTGCTACCTTCTTGGTTGGGTGGAAGCGGTGCCTCCACTGTCCCTCTCAGTAAGCTCCATCCAACCAGACATTGGACCAACAATGTGCAAACTCCAGCCGACATGTTCTAAAAATAGTAATTTAACGCCAGCCCACCGGCATGCTGCTCGTGGCATATTTTCCGGGCCCGGCGGCATATCGGGATAGCAAGGATTCCCGTCGATTGGGCGGCAGGGACTGCCCCGCGCCGCCCAATGGCCGACACGGGGCAGTACCGCCGCACTGGGAAACCGCCCGGGTCAGCTCAGGTAGCCGTTCGGGTTCAGGACGTACTTCGTGGCGGCGCCGGCGTCGAATTCGGCGTAGCCCTTCGGCGCATCTTCGAGGGAGATGGCCTTGGCGTTGACATTCTCGGCGATGTGGACCTTATCGTGCAGGATGGCCATCATCAGCTTCCGGTTGTACCTCATCACCGGACACTGGCCGGTGGTGAAGCTCAGCGACTTGGCCCAGCCGGTGCCGAGGTTGAGCGACAGCGAGCCCTTCTTTGCGGCCTCGTCCACACCGCCCGGATCGCCGGTCACGTAGAGTCCCGGAATGCCGAGCGCGCCGCCGGCCGCGGTGATCTCCATCAGCGAATTCAGCACCGTGGCGGGGGCCTCATGGGAGGCGTCCTTGCCGTGCCCGCGTGCTTCGAAGCCCACCGCGTCGACGCCGCAGTCAACTTCCGGCACACCGAGGATCTGCTCGATCTGCCCGGCTGGGTCGCCCTTGGTCAGGTCGACCGTTTCGCAGCCGAACTTGCGCGCCTGCGCCAGCCGGTCCTCGTTCAGGTCACCGACAATGACGACGGCGGCCCCCAGCAGGTGTGCACTGGTTGCCGCGGCGAGGCCCACGGGACCGGCGCCCGCGATGTAGACGGTGGAACCGACGCCGACGCCGGCGCTGACGGCGCCGTGGTACCCGGTAGGGAAGATGTCGGACAGCATGGCCAGGTCCAGGATCTTCTCCATGGCCTGGTCCTTGTCCGGGAACTTCAGGAGGTTCCAGTCCGCGTACGGCACCAGGACGTAGTTGGCCTGGCCCCCCACCCAGCCGCCCATGTCCACGTAGCCGTAGGCGCTGCCGGGCCGGTCCGGGTTGACGTTGAGGCAGATGCCGGTCTTGCCTTCTTTGCAGTTTTTACAGCGGCCGCAGGCGATGTTGAACGGGACCGAACACAGGTCTCCGACCTTGATGAATTCCACGTCCGGCCCCACTTCCACCACCTCCCCGGTGATCTCGTGGCCGAGCACGAGGTCCGCGGGGGCGGTGGTGCGTCCGCGGACCATGTGCTGGTCGGAACCGCAGATGTTGGTCGCGACCGTCTTGAGGATCGCTCCGTGGCGCACCGAACGGCCCACGTTGGCCGGATTGACGCCCGGCCCGTCCTTGAGTTCGAAGCTGGGATAGTCAATGTCGATGAGTTCGACCTTGCCTGGCCCTTTGTAGGCAACGGCTTTGTTCCCTGTCATCACTTTCCTCCTGGTTTCACGGGCCCCCAAAGCTGAGTGCCCACTTGTGATTCACGAAGCGCTCTGATGCGCCCTCCACGGGAATGCACCGGATTGCATGCCGACAGGCAAAGGTGGCTGCCCTGGGGTACGCCCGGAATAGTGGAGGGTGCGGTCAGTCTAAACGGTGAACATACTCAGCGGTAGGGGCCGCGGCGAAGTCATCGCGGAGCCTTGCCTGGCACTTTGTCCTGGTCAATACCGGGCCAATCCGTCGACGACTTCGCGCGAGCCTTGCTCCGAAACGGAGGCACTGGCCGCCACGACGTCGCCGTCGCGCGGTTGATCAGGGCACCTCGAAGGTTGGCGGGCCACGGACCGGCGGCACGCCTGGCCAGGACCCCGGCGGGTCCGTGCGGGCTACAGGCTCGGCGTCGGGATGGGCTCCAGCGACGCCGTCGGCTCGGTGGCGCTCGAGGCGGGCGGCTGCGGCGCCGGGTCCACTGTGGACGCAGGAGCCGAGGCAGCCGGGCCGGCGCCCACAGACTGGGTGAACGTCGGGGCCGGTGCCGGCGCCGGGGGCGCAGGGATGACAGCGGGCGGCGGGGGCGTCGAGGCTGGCGGCGGGGCCGCCCCGGAATCAGGGACGGACGGCGTCGGTGTCGGGGTGACCGGCGGCGTCGTGGCAGGCGGCGTCGTCGGGCCCGCGGTGACCGGCGGCGTCGTGACAGGCGGGGTCGTGGCAGGCGGCGTCGTGACAGGCGGCGTCGTGACAGGCGGGGTCGTCGGGCCGGCGGTGACCGGCGGAGTCGTGGCAGGCGGGGTCGTCGGGCCGGC
>JAODMV010000311.1 GCA_025464875.1 Arthrobacter sp.
CCCGCGCGGGGCCGGGTTGACGACGGTCCAGTCGGCGTCGGCGCCGCCGGAGACCCCGCTCGCGGACTGGTCTGTCCGGAGAGCTGTGGCGAGGGTCGTGACCGGGACCTCTGCGGCGGCAGCGAGCTTTAGGCCCCATTCGTCGTCCACGGTCACCACAGCGCAGCGGGCACGCTGTGGTGTGAACAGCCTGGCCTTGGTCCGGAAGTACTCCTCCATGGTCCCGTGCAGGTCCAGGTGGTCCTGGGTCAGGTTGGTGAAGCCTGCGACGTCGAATACCACCGCGTCCACGCGGTGGAAGGACACGGCGTGCGAGGAAACCTCCATGGAGGCCGCGTCCAGTCCGCGTTCACGCATCAGCGCAAGCAGGCCGTGGACATCGGTGGATTCGGGGGTCGTGAGCAGGCTGGGGATCGGTTCCCGGCCGGCCAGGATCTCGATGGTACCGATCAGGCCGGTCTTCTTGCCCAGCGCCTGCAGCAGGGCGTTGATGAAGTAGGTGGTGGTGGTCTTGCCGTTGGTGCCCGTGACGCCGAAGAGGACCGGGGCGGCGGCCCCCTCCGGCCGGCTCCGGTAGATCAGGGCGGACAGCCGGCCGACGAGGGTGCGGGGTTGCTTGGCGAGCAGCACCGGAACGGAAATGTCGTTCGAGAGCGCCAGCAGGCGCGCACCGGCGTCGTCCGTCAGCACCGCGACCGCCCCGCCCTCGACCGCCTGGGAGACAAAGTCGGCCCCGTGCCTTGTGGCGCCCGGCAGGGCAACGTAGAGGTCCCCCGCTTGGACGGTGCGCGAATTGAGGGAGATCCCGGTGACGGGTAGGGAGCCGGAAGCCCCGGGAACGACGACGCCGATCGACTCACCGATGGCCGCCAGCGGTACTGCGGCGACCGCAGTGGGCCGGAAGCCCGGGGTGGAGTCCTGGCCGGACGGCGCGGAAGCGTCGGGGGCGTTGAGCTCTGACAAGTGGGTCTCCGTTGTGGTGCTAGTGGATCTTGCGCTGCAAGCGGAGGCACGCTCCGGCCCGCAGGCTCTGTTGTTTGGCACAGCTTCGTGTCGCTGGGGGAATAGTGGTTCGGGATGCTACTTGGCGTACTGGGGCAGCCGGGCAGGTTGGCCGGCGGACGGCTGGATGCTGAACGTGCGCAGCGTCTGGCTCATCACCGAACGGAACACGGGCCCGTTGGTGATTCCGTAGATGCTGCCTTTGGGCCGTTGCAGGACCACTTCAACAATAAACCGCGGATCGTCCATCGGCGCCATCCCGATCATCGACGCCGTGTAGCCGCAGAAACCGGATACGCCGTCGTCGCAGGGCGATTGCGAGGTTCCGGTCTTGGCCCCGACCCGGTAGCCGTCGAGCGCCGCTTCCTTGATCTGGCCCTCCGTCACGGCGCTTTCAAGGATGTCGCGGACCTGCTTCGCCGTCTCTTTGGACACCACCCGCCGGGGGTCCGCGGCCGGGACTTTATGCTCGGTGCCGTCCGGGTCGATGTAGCTGTCGATCAGCCGGGGCTGCAGCATGACGCCGTCGTTGGCGATGCTCTGGTAGGCCCGGACGGTCTGGAGCGTGGACTGGGACACGCCCTGGCCGAAGAGCACGGTGTATTCCTGGCGCCCGTCCCACTGGTCGGCCGGCGTCAGGATGCCCTTGGCCTCGGCGGGAAGCCCGATCTTCGTCGCTTCGCCGATGCCGAACTTCCGCAGCCAGTCGTAACGCTGCTCCTTGCTGAGCCGCTGCCCGGCCATGACGGTGCCGGTGTTCATCGACCAGCCAAGAATGCCGGCCAGGGTCCGGTCCTCCGTGCCGTGCTCAAAAGCGTCGCTGAACGTCTGGCCGGCCACGGAGTACGTCGCCGGTATGGTGAACTTTTCCAGCGGGCTGGACTTGCCCTCCTCGATGAGTGCGGCGGCGGTGATCATCTTCTGCACCGAGCCGGGCTCGTAGGCGGCGGTCACGGCGCGGACACCGCGGTCCGGGGCGTCGGCTTTGCCGGGGTCATTGGGGTCCGGGGCATCGGTGTCCGCCATCGCAATGATGTCGCCGGTCTTGGCGTCCAGGACGATGATGACGCCCCACTCGGCGCTGAGCTTGTCCCGCTGGGTCTGGATGGCCTGCTGGGCGAAATACTGCAGGTCCGAGTCGATCGTGAGCCTGATGTCCTTGCCGTTCACGGCGGGCGTCAGCTGGTCCACGCCCACCGGGATGCGGAGCCCGTCGGCGCCGATTTCGAAGAGGCGTTTGCCGGGGCTGCCCTTGAGGACCTCGTCCTGGGTCTGTTCGAGTCCGGCCTGCCCGGTGGTGCCGTCCTTCAGAAAGCCGACGATCCCGCCGGCCACGGAGCCGTAGGGGTAGACCCTTTTGCTGGTGCCTTCGGTGACGATGCCGGGAATCTGCAGTTTGGACACGCGGTCTTCGACGTCGGGTTTCAGATCCTTGGCGACGATGTAGTAGCGCTGGTTCCCGGTGAGTGCGTCCCGGACATCGCTCGTGGCCATACCGAGCACGATTGCCAGCTCGGAGATGCCCTGTTCGCGCGAGACCTTGACGATTTCGTCCTTGCCCTCGTCCAGCCTTGGGAACGACTCGGTCTTGGTGTTGACGGTCTGGTCCACGACGATGTTGTAGCGGATCACGCTGCTGGCGAGGATATCACCGCCGGAATCCAGGATGCTGCCCCGTTCGGCGGGTAGCACGATGGGTGTGAGGCGGTTGTTGAGCGCGGCTTCGGCCATGCCACCGACGTCGAGGCCCTGGACCAGGAACAGCTTGCCGCCGACAACCAGCAGGAGAGTCAGCATCAGGCCCAGGCCGACGCGGAGCCGACCCGTCGCGCTCGGCACTTTCGCCTTGCGTGCCTTGCCGGTTTTCTGCGCCACGATATTTCCTTGCTGCTTGCCTGGCTGGTGGTCAGTCGACCGTTACTGTCCGGGAACCTTCTGAGCGGGGGCGGGAACGGATCCGCCGTAGAGCTCGACGGCCGGCGCCGCCGGCACCACGGCGGCAGCCGGTGGTACGGCTTCAGCGGCGGCTTCGACTGCGGCGGCCGCGGCCGTGGCAGGAACACTCTCGGCAAGCTTGCGGTTGGCGAGCGGCTCATTGGCCGCAGCCGGCGGCACGACGGTGAGCTGTCCCGCGACGGCCGGCGCGGCAATGACGGCGCCGGCGGCGTCCCCCTTGACGGCCGGCTTGGCGTTGCCGGTGACGCTCAGGGTGGAGAGGTCGATCTGGCCCTTGCCGGTCGAAGCCACCATGCCCAGTTCCGTAGCCCGTGCGGCCAGATTCTGCGGTGCATCGAAATTCTGCACCTGCTGCGTCAGGTCCTGGTTCTGCTTCGTCAGGGTCGACTGCTCGCTCCGGAGGTGCACCAGCTGGTACTGCGCGGAGGAGACGGAGATGTTGAGCACGAGCACGACCATGAGGGCAACCGCAAGAAGCCCGAAGCAGAACACCACAAACGGGGCGCGGCGCTTGCGGGGCGCCGAACGGACCAAGGAGAGCGGCGTGCGGGCTTTCCTGGCCGGCCCTGGGCCGGGGAGGAGCCCCGGCAGGGCGCGGGCCGTGGCGCCTGCGGCAACGGGATATCTGTTGGCAGCGGCAGAGCTCATGCATCTCTCCTGGCTTTGATGCGTTCAACGGCGCGGAGCCGGGCGGAGGCTGCGCGGGGGTTCTCGGCGATTTCGGACGGGGTGGGCACGTCGGTGCCCTTCGTGAGGGTCTTCAGTTCGGCTTTGTGCTCTTCCAGCTCCACCGGGAAACCGAGCGGGGCGGAGGATTTCGATCCGGCCTGGAAGAAGCCCTTGACGATCTTGTCCTCCAGCGAGTGGTAGGACATGACGACGACGCGGCCGCCGGGGGCTATGGCCGCGATGGCTGCGGGGACGGCCCGCTCCAAAACGTCCAGTTCCTCGTTGACCTCGATCCGGAGCGCCTGGAAGGTGCGCTTCGCCGGATGTCCGCCGGACTTGGCGGCGCCGGCGGGCACCACGGCGCGGATCTGTTCGACGAGCTCCCCGGTGGTGGCGAAGGGCTTTTCGGCACGTGCGGCGACGATCCTGTTCGCAATGCGGCCGGCAAACTTCTCTTCGCCCCATTTGCGGATAATCCGGACGAGGTCCTCTTCGCTGTAGTTGTTGACGACGTCGGCCGCGGTCTGGCCGCGGCTGGTGTCCATCCGCATGTCCAGCGGCGCGTCGAAGGAATAGGCGAAGCCGCGTTCCCGCTCATCGAGCTGGAGGGAGGAGACTCCCAGGTCCATCAGGATTCCGTGGACTGCCTCGAAGCCCAGGTCCTCGAGGACCTCCGGGATTTCGTCGTACACGGCATGCACCAGATCGATGCGCTCGGCGAACGGCTTGAGGCGCTCCCCGGCCAGGGCCAACGCTTCCTCGTCACGGTCGATGCCGATCAGGTGCAGGTCCGGGAAGCGCTGGAGCAGGGCCTCGGAATGTCCGCCCATGCCCAAGGTGGCGTCAATGACCACCGGCGTCTCGCCGCGGCTGCGGGCGGCATCGAACCCAGGTGCCAACAAAGTAATGCACCGGTCCTTCAGGACCGGTACATGTCGTTCGGACGTAGGCTTCGCCTGGTCGGGTTCACTCATGCCTTCGTCCTTTCGTGGTCGGCGGTCTTGATCGGCTGATGCTTGCTGTACTGCTTCTTGATCCAGATCCCCATCCGCGCCTACCCGGCGTCCGCCTGGCTCCGGGGAAGTGAGCCAGGAAAACAGCCGGGTGGGCGGCTGGAGATCTCGATCAAGAAACGTCTCGTGCGGGTGGAACAGTCGGGTCTTCAGAGAATCCCCGGGATGGCGTCATCGGTCTCCGAGAAGGCGGTTTCCTTTTCAGCCAGATACTCGTTCCAGGCCTGGGCGTCCCAGATCTCCGCGCGGGTCCCTGCGCCGATGACGGCCAACTCCCTGCCGAGACCTGCGTATTCCCGGAGCGCCGACGGAATCGTCACACGCCCCTGCTTGTCAGGTACCTCGTCGGAGGCTCCAGAGAGGAAAACCCGGATGTAGTCACGCGCCTGCTTTGAGGAGATTGGAGCCTCCCGCATCTGCTCGTGAACCCGGCCGAATTCCGCCTCGCTGAAGACGTAGATGCAACGTTCCTGGCCCCTTGTGAGAACCAGCCCGCTGGCAAGTTCCTCCCGGAACTTCGCGGGGAGGATGATTCGGCCCTTTTCGTCCAAACGCGGCGAATGTGTGCCGAGAAACACGGCCCACCGCCCGTCTGTTCTAGGAAGCCCAACGTCCCCTGTGCTGCCACTACCCTCTTACGCCCTCCACCTTACTCCACTTCCCTCCACAGTCAACGACACGCGGCCGCTATTTGTGCACATCCATGGGACTTCATCTCGTTTCTTCCCTGCAACGGCGGAAAATTAGGGATCGTGGTGTGAAGTGGAGGGATTTCGCCGCGTTCCGCTGCGGCGTTAACGCCAAGAGACCCGCCGAAGCGGGTCTCTTGATGGCCTCCCGGAGTGCCGGGTGGTGCGGAGTGGAGGGAAGGATGTACCGGACCCGTGGCGGTCAGGGTTCCCCGCGGTGCCGTTCGTCCCAGCGTTCCTCGAGGTTGCTCATGAATGAACTCCTGGCCTTGCCGTGCTTCCGAGCGGTGCCGGCGGATTTCGCCTTTCCGGCTGCCGAACTGCGCATCGTGGCGAAGTAGACGCCGGCACCCATGACCACAAAGCCCAGGACCCCGACAAAAATCAGTTGCATCGATACGCCAACGAGCAGGAGCAGGACGCCCGCCAGGGTGGCGAGGACGCCGATCACCAGATGGCGGGTGGACCATGAACGTCCCGGGTCCGAGCCCATCGAGCTGGCGAACTTGGGATCGTCCTCATGCAGCTGCTTCTCAAGTTGCTCCAGCAACTTCTGTTCGTGCTCCGAGAGCGGCATCACGACCTCCTTAAGTCGGCCAATGTCCAGACGTGACGCGGCCAGTTTCCCTAGTCCCCTAACGTCCGGGATTCGGTTGTGGTTCCCGTTCGCCGCCATTGCTTAAAATGGGGTTCCACGGTCCCGTCGGGTTGTTCAGCTGGCCTAGTCGTAGTCCGAACGTTCGATCCAGTCGTTCTAAATCTACGTATAACTAAGGATAGTTTGTTGGGCCGTGTTCTGAAAGACGCAGCTGCCAGCTTGACGGCAGCGGCACCAGTCCCGGGCAGAGCAGCACGCGTGCCCCGCAGGTTCGGGCAGCCCGGGTCAGCCGGCGTTGTTGCCGGGCTCCAGCAGCCGGGCCGGAAGCACCGATTTGGTGCCGAATTTTCGGGTGACCCGGTCCAGCGCCTGCTCGGCGGCGCGCCAGTTGTCGTCGCGGCGGTCCAGGCTGAGCTGAAGGGGCGCCTGCGCCGCCTCCTCCAGCTGTTCGGCCCGGATGCCCACCAGGCGCACCGTCATGGGCCGCTCGCCGACAGACTCCAAAAGCTGCACGGCGACGGCATAGAGCAGCTGGGCACTGTCTATCGGGGTGCTCACGGTGCGGCTGCGGGTGATGGTCGAAAAATCTGCGTAGCGCAGCTTGAGCGCCACTGTGCGGGCGTGCATTCCGGCGCTGCGGAGCCGTTCCGCCGTCCGGTGCGAGAGCCGCAGGAGCTCCCGGTGCAGCAGGGCGTTGTCGGCCGTGTCCACGGCAAAGGTCTCCTCGGCGCCGATACTCTTTTCGAGCCGCACCGGCGTCACGGGGCGGGGGTCGATGCCCCACGAGAGCCGGTGGACATGCTCCCCTGAGGTCCCGAGGATCTTTCGGAGGGAGGGAAGGGGCGATGCGGCGACATCGGCCACCGTCCGGATGCCCATCCTGGACAGCACCTCGACGGTCTTGGCTCCGACTCCCCAGAGCGCGCCGACGGGAAGGCTGTGCAGGTACGGCACGGTCTCTTCCGGGCCGATGAGCAGCAGGCCGTCGGGTTTGCACCTGGTCGAGGCGATCTTGGCGACGAACTTGCTGGCCGCGATCCCCACCGACGCCGTGATGCCAAGTTCGCGCTGGACGCGTGTTCGGATCAGCTCGCCGATGTCGCGGGGAGGGCCCAGGCGGCGGATCGCTCCCCCGACGTCGAGAAAGGCCTCATCGACGCTGAGGGGCTCCACAAGGTCGGTGATGGAACCGAAGATGGCCATGATTTGGCCCGATACTTCGTAGTACAACTTGTGGCGTGGCTCGATGATGATGGCGGAAGGGCACATGCGCGCCGCCACCGCCATGGGCATCGCGGACTTGACGCCGAAGGCCCTCGCCTCGTAGGACGCGGAGAGCACCACGGAACGGTCCGCCGGGTAGCCCACGATGACGGGCCTGCCCTTCAGCTCCGGACGGCTGCGCAACTCCACCGAGACAAAGAAAGCGTCCATGTCCACATGGAGAATGCTGCTTCGCCGGAGCTCGCGAAGCTCTGCCTCAGCGAGCCGTTTACCAGGCTGTTCGGTCTGCTCTTTATCTACGTCCGGCCCCACACCTTCAATCCTATGCCCCGGGACTGACTAAACTGGAGGCTGAATCCGGCGTCGACACCAGGAGGAAAGTCCCTTTGAAGGTTTTTGGAGAGCGCAAACGTGCTGCAGTTGCCGTTCTGGCGGCCGGCACGTTACTGGCCCTGGCCGCATGCACGCCCGCCACCCCCGGGACCGATACCGCCGCGAAGTCGTCGACCGCGTCCACAGAGGGTGCGCCCTCCACTACCCAGCCCTCCACCACGGCTCCGCCCAGCCCCTCCGCGGAGCCTGGCACCTCGGCCACGGTGGGCGCCGTGGTTGCTGGTTTCCCGCAGAAACTGCTGCCGCTGATGCCGGGCGCGAAGGTGGTGTCGAGCAGCTTTGACAAGACGACCGTGCCTGCCACGGTGGCGCTGGTCGGCAGCATCGCTTCCCCTGCCGCCGACGTCGTGGCCTTCTACTCAAAGCAGCTGGAGGCCCAGGGCTTCAAGGCCGTGCCCGGAGAAACCGTGGGCGCCGTGCCGTCCAAGGACTTCCTCCGCGGGGACAACGACACGGTGAACCTTGCCGTCGTCGAGACCGCTGGCGTGTCCACTTTCACCATTGGTGCGAACGTCACTGCCGAGTCGGTCAAGTGACCCTCGCTGAACAGCTGCGCCTGGAGCAGACGGCCTACGTGGCCGCCGTCGCCGGCAAGCTCACCGATTTCCTGACCAGCCGCCAGGCCGTCATGTCCTCCATCTCCCAGGACATCGATCCGCTCATGGGATCCATTTCGAATCTGGTCACGGGCGGCAAGCGGCTCCGTGCGCTCATGTGCTACTGGGGCTGGCGGGGTGCCGGCGGGGAGGCCGGTGCCGGCGAGGTGGTCACCGCAGGCTCCGCGTTGGAGCTGTTCCAGGCCGCAGCCCTCATCCACGACGACATCATTGACCGCTCGGACACCCGCCGGGGCGGCCCCAGCGTGCACCGGCGGTTCAGCGAACTGCACGAGACCCACGGCTGGGCCCTGGACCGCGAACGGTTCGGGCACGCCGCCGCCATCCTGACCGGGGACCTCTGCCTGTCCTTCAGCGAGGAATCCTTCACGGAAATCGGCCACCGGGCCGCCTCCGGTAGCCAGGCCAGGCTGATCTTCAACCTGATGCGTGCGGAAGTCATGGCCGGCCAGTACCTGGACATCCTCGAAGAGGTCGCCGGCCCGCGGCGCGACCGCGCGGGCGCCGTCGCGCGGGCCCAGTCCATCATCCGTTTCAAATCGGCCAAGTACTCCACCGAGCATCCGCTGGCCCTGGGCGGCGCACTGGCGGGAGCGCCCGATGAACTGTTGCGCGGATACTCCGCCTTCGCGCTGCCCCTCGGCGAAGCGTTCCAGCTCCGGGACGATGTGCTCGGTGTCTTCGGTGACCCCGTGACCACCGGGAAGCCCGCCGGGGACGATCTTCGCGAAGGCAAGCGCACCGTTCTCGTGGCCTTCGCCCTGGACCAGGCCTCGCCGGAAGAATCGGCGTTCATCGATGCCAAGCTCGGCAGCCCCGAGCTGAGCGAGGTGGACGTGGAAGAGATCCGGCGGATCATCGTGGCCTGCGGCGCGCTGCAGGCCACGGAAGTACTCATTGAGGAGTTCGGGCAGGCGGCGTTCGCCGCACTGGACCTCCTGCCGCTGGAGGAGCTGCCCAAGACGGCCCTCCGCAAGCTTGCCGAGGCCACGGTCAGCCGCACCGCCTGACAAATACGGGCCGTGCGCAACAGCGCACGGCCCGGACTACTGCCGAAGCTTACTACCAGGCCAGGGACTGTGCCCGGCGGCGGATCTCCGTCTTGCGTCCTTCGCGGAGGGCATCGATCGGGCGCCCGCGCAGGGACTCATCCGGGGTAAACAGCCAGGTGACGAGTTCCTCGTCGGTGTAGCCGGCGTCCGAGAGGACGACGATGGTCCCCTTGAGGCTCTCCACAGCATGGCCGTCCTGGATGAAAGCCGCCGGGACGGAGCGGATCCGCCGGTCACCGACCCTCAAGGCAGCCAGAGCGCGTTCATCCAGGAGCGCATGAACCTTCGTAATCGAAACGTTCAGAAGCTGGGCAACATCGGGCAGGGGCAGCCATTCGCCCACGAGGGTTTCTACAGTACTCACGGATCAAGATTGCCACGGCCGAGGCCCCAGCGCCTAGTCGTGGCCCGCCGGTTTAAGCCGGAAGCCGCAGCCGACACTCCGGAAGAGGCGCTTGCGTTCCCTCCCGCAGTTCTTGTGCTAACCGCCGATTCATGAAACATTCACAGTAACCACATTTGTAACATCAACAACATCAGTCACACTGGTATCATCGGTAACTCCAGCCTGACCCGCAGCGATTCGCCGCTGAGAAGAGGATTTTTCCCATGACGACGTCCCGTTCGCCGAAGCCCCAACCGCGCCATCGTCTGCCGATGATCGCCGCGAGCACGGCCGCTCTGCCCGCCGTCGTCCTTTCTTCTTTGGCGCTCGCCCAGCCGGCGTCTGCCGAGTCCCCCGCCCGTGCCATTCCGGCGACCCTCGCAGCGGCAATGCGCGCCCAGGCGCAGGCGGAAACGGGAAGGCCGCTGTCCGCAGTGATCCCCGCCGGTTCCGTGTCCGCGACCATCCCCGCGGCGTTCCGGCCCGCGCAGGCCCCGGCCAGCTACACGATCGTCCGCGGCGACACGATCAGCGGCATCGCCGGCAAGTTTGGCCTGGACACGTACGCGATCCTGAGGCTGAACAGGCTGCAGCCAAACAGCATCATTTACCCCGGCCAGAAGATCCAGCTCGGCGGCAGCACGCCTGCTCCGGCGCCGGCCGCGAAGCCGGCGGCGAAGCCGGCAGCAACGGTTGCTGCTTCCGCCACGAGCGCCCGCGCCTACACGGTGAAGTCCGGCGACACCCTCAGCGCGATCGCGGCCCGCCACGGCGTCACGCTCTCCCAGGTCTTCGGCTGGAACGGCCTCAAGATGTCCTCCATCATCTACCCGGGCCAGAAGATCACGGTCGGCGCGGGCGCGGTTACTCCCGCCCCGGCAGCACCGGCCCCGGCAGCGAAGCCGGCAGCACCCGCACCGGCAGCGAAGCCCGCGGCTCCCGCGGCTCCCGCCCCGGCCTCCGGTTCTTACACGGTCAAGTCCGGTGACACCCTGTCGGGGATCGCCGCCAGGAACGGGGTCAAGCTCTCCGACATCCTCGCCGCCAACCGGCTGACGATGAGCAGCATCATCTACCCGGGCAACAAACTGGTCATTCCCGGCGGGTCCATCGCACCGGCTTCCAGCAAGCCCGCGACGGTGACGCCGCTCGTGCCCAGCACCTTCCTCGGGTTCAGCTACCCGGCGGCAGTGGTCAGCTCGGCAAACCAGAACAAGGCACTGCTCAATGCCTCGCCCGTCCCCAGCCGCGAACAGATGAAGGTGATCGTTGCGGACACGGCACGTCGCATGGGCGTCGACCCTTCCCTGGCGCTGGCCTTCGCCTTCCAGGAATCCAGCTTCGACCACCGCTCCGTCTCGCCGGCCAACGCGATCGGCACGATGCAGGTCATTCCGTCCTCGGGCCAGTGGGCCTCGGACCTGGTCGGCCGGAAGCTCAACCTGCTGGATCCCTATGACAACGTCACGGCCGGGGTGGCCATCATCCGCCAACTGGTCCGCACCAGCCCGAGCCTGGACACCGCCATCGCCGGCTACTACCAGGGCCAGTACTCGGTAAGCAGGTACGGCATGTACGACGACACCAAGCACTACGTGGCCTCCATCAAGGCCCACAAGCTGAACTTCGGCTAAGGTTCGTGGCGCTGCGGCGCGCGTGCAGGCACGCCCGCCGAACCCGGCACATTACGATACGGGCCCGGATCGCATGTTGATCCGGGCCCGTTTCCGTGCAGCGACTACCATTGTAGGGTGCAGGAATACGCGTCGGACCCTCTAGTCGGAACCCTGGTGGATAACCGGTACCTGATTCAGTCCAGACTGGCCCGGGGCGGGATGTCCACCGTGTATCTGTCCACCGACCAGCGCCTGGAGCGCGACGTGGCCCTGAAGGTGATGCACCCCCACATGGCCGGTGACCCCCAGTTCCTGGACCGCCTGGGCCGTGAAGCCAAGGCCGCCGCCCGGCTGTCGCACCCGCATGTTGTGGGCGTACTGGACCAGGGCGAAGACGGCCGGATCGCCTATCTGGTGATGGAATACATCAAGGGGCACACGCTGCGGGACGTTCTCAACGAAAAAGGCGCCCTCTCTCCGCGCCTCGCGCTGGCGCTGATCGACCCGGTCGTCGAAGGGCTCGGGGCCGCGCACGCCGCCGGCCTCCTCCACCGGGACATCAAACCGGAAAATGTGCTGATTGCCGACGACGGCCGGATCAAGCTCGGCGACTTCGGGCTGGCGCGTGCCATCTCGACGTCGACCAGCACCGGCGCGCTGATCGGGACCGTGGCCTATCTGTCGCCTGAACTGGTCCTGGGCAAGCAGGCCGATGCCCGAAGCGACATCTATTCGGTCGGGATCATGCTCTACGAGATGCTCACCGGCCGTCAGCCGTTCGACGGCGAGGTCCCCATCCAGGTCGCATACCAGCACGTCAACTCGACGGTCAACGCCCCGTCGGCGCTGGTCCCCGGGCTGGCCGCCGAAGTGGATGAGCTGGTGCAATGGTGCACCGCCAACGACCCGGACAAGCGTCCCGTGGACGGGCACGCCCTGCTGTCCGAGCTGCGGCACATCCGGACGAACCTGAGCGACGCCGAACTCGATCTCCAGCCCCCGGGCGCCGTCCGCAGCGCCCTGCCGGCCGTCCTGCCGGCCGCGGCGCCGAGCCCGCCGCCGAACCGGCCGCCGGGCAGCCAGCGCCAGGCAGCGGGTGCGCGGGAGAAGCCGCCCGCGGAGGCCCCTACCGAGATGCTCGGCGGCCTCCAGCAGGCAACGGAAATCATCTCGCAGGGCAGCAACCCCACCACGGTCATGTCCGCGCCGCGGCGCCCCGCGTACGGGCCGTTGTCGACGCCGGACGAGGAGCCCTTCCGCGGCCCTTACGAGGACGGGCCGGGAGCCGTCTTGACTGCAGCGAGCAAGCGGGCGCAGCGCCGGCAGGACCGCGACGAGGAGAAGGCCCGCCGTCGTGCCGCGGCCACGCCGGTCCGGCGCCTGCGCGAGGGAAACGGACAACGCCGGGGCCTGCTGTGGATTCTCCTGCTGGTGACCGCGGCGGTGCTGGCCGCCAGCGCCGGCTGGTTCTTCGGCATGGGCCCCGGCTCACCCGGAACCATCCCGCAGCTGAGCAACATGACGGTGGCCGAGGCCCAGCAGCTGCTCCGCTCGGCCGGCTTCCAGTCCACCACCAGGGATGTCTTTGACGAGAACATCTCGGCAGGCCTGGTGGTCGGGTCCGAGCCCGAGGCCGGCCGGGTGATCCGGAAGTTCCAGCCGGTCTCGCTCGCCGTGTCCAAGGGGCCGGAGCTGTTCCCGCTTCCGGAACTGGCCGGCAAGCCCCTGGACCAGGCCAAGAACGCCCTTAACGGCGCCGGGATGGCCCTGGGGAAGATCACCGAGACCTACAACGAAACGGCGGCCGCGGGCACGGTCCTGGCCCAGGACCCGCCACGCGGCAGCCCGGCGCGGCACGGCACGCCGGTGAACCTGACGGTGTCCAAGGGGCCGCGGCCCATTCCCGTGCCCGATGTGCGCGGCCGGGAACAGGACGCCGCGGTCGCGGCGCTGGAAGCCGCCGGGCTGAAGGCGGTCATTGCGCCTGAAACCGTTCACGACCGGAAGGTCCCCAAGGGTGCCGTCGTGTCACAGCTCCCCGCGTCGGGCAGCCTCAGCAAGGGCGGATCGGTGGTCCTGACCATCTCCAAGGGCCCGAAACTCGTCGATGTCCCCAGCTTCATCGGCAAGCAGGCCGGCGAGGCGCGCCGGGCCCTCGAGCAGCTGGGCTTCGACGTCCGGGTGAACAACATCCTGGGCGGCTTTTTCGGCACCGTGCGTGACCAGGATCCCGTGAACACCACGGTGCCCGAAGGGTCTCTCATCACGCTCACCGTGGTCTAGGCAGCTCCGAGGTCCGGGCAGACCCGCCCCGGCTACTTTCCGCCGGGGCGGGTCTGCCCGGAAGCCTGCGCGTGCAAAATCAGCGCTTGGCGAGGGCTCCGGCCACCAGGAACGCCATTTCCAGCGACTGCATGTGGTTCAGGCGCGGATCACAAACGGATTCGTAGCGGTCCAGGAAAGCGTCCTGATCGATCGGATCGGCCCCGCCGAGGCATTCGGCCACGTCGTCGCCGGTCATCTCCACGTGCAGGCCGCCGGGAACGGTCCCGAGCGCATGGTGGACCTCGAAGAATCCGCGCACCTCGTCGATGACGTCGTCGAAATTGCGGGTCTTGTAGCCGTTGGGCGAGGTCACCGTGTTGCCGTGCATCGGGTCGGTGACCCAGAGGACCTGGGCGCCGGAGGCCGTGACCCGCTCGACGATGGGGGGCAGCTTCTCGCGGATGTTGCTGGCGCCCATCCGGGTGATGAAGGTCAGGCGGCCGGGCTCGCGTTCCGGGTCCAGCTTGTCGATCAGGCGCAGCGCGTCATCGCCGCTCGTGGACGGGCCCAGCTTCACCCCGATGGGATTGCGTACCCGCGAGAGGAAGTCGACGTGCGCATGGTCCAGCTCCCGCGTGCGCTCCCCGATCCACAGGAAATGCGCCGAGGTGTCGTAGGGAAGGCCGGTGCGCGAATCGATGCGGGTCAGGGCGCGTTCGTAGTCGAGCAGCAGGGCCTCGTGGCTGGCGAAGAACTCCACGCGCTTGAGCGCCTCGAAGTCCGCACCGCAGGAGGCCATGAATTTGATGGCCCGGTCGATGTCGCGTGCCAGCGACTCGTAGCGCGCGTGGGCCGGGTTTTCCGTGAAGCCCTTGTTCCAGTGGTGCACGAGGCGCAGGTCCGCGAATCCGCCCTGGGTGAAGGCCCGGATCAGGTTCAGGGTCGAGGCCGAGGTGTGGTAGGCCCTCAGCATCCGGCCGGCGTCGTGGCCTCGGGATTCAGGAGTGAAGTCGTAGCCGTTGACAATGTCGCCGCGGTAGGCCGGGAGCGTGATGCCGTTGCGGGTTTCGTCGTTCGATGAGCGGGGCTTGGCGAACTGGCCCGCCATCCGGCCCATCTTGATGACGGGCATGGCCGCACCGTAGGTCAGGACGACCGCCATCTGGAGGATGGTCTTGACGCGGGCACTGATCTTGTCCGCGGTGGCGGCCTCGAAGGTTTCCGCGCAGTCGCCGCCCTGCAGCAGGAACGCCTTGCCCTGCGCGGCCGCTGCCAGCCGTTCCCGCAGGACGTCCACTTCGCCTGCAAACACGAGGGGCGGGAGCCCGGAGAGTTCCTTGACGGAGGCTTCGAAGACGGACTTGTCCTGCCACGAGGGCTGCTGGGATGCCGGGAGTTCCCGCCAGGAGTCCAGTCCTGGATAGTTGGCGGCGCCGCTCTGGGCAGTGCTGGTCAGCGGGGAGGCAGGTTTCTCTGTTAGCTCGGTCACCCTCTAAGGATAGTTCCCCGCAGGGAATGGACGGAGCCAGCCCGTCACGACCGCAGCGGTCCCGTCACACTCGCACCGTCACGCCGTCCGCCGTCAGGCAGTCCCGGAACTTGCCGTGTCCTCGTCCCCTGCCGCGGGGGGAAGGTCCGGTCCTTCGGCTGCCGGCGCTTCCGCAG
>JAODMV010000334.1 GCA_025464875.1 Arthrobacter sp.
CCGCAGATCGTCAAGGCCGCGGGCAGCCAGTGGTTCCTGACCCAGAAAATCTCCTGGAACCAGGTGAACAGGATGCCGCACCACACCTTCAACTGGGAGGGAATCGACGGCACCCGGTTGTTCACCCATTTCCCTCCGGTGGACAGCTACAGTTCCGAACTCAGCGGCCGGGACCTGGCACACGCCGAGCGGAACTACCGCGACCACGGCCGGGGGACGACCTCGCTCGTCCCGTTCGGCTACGGCGACGGCGGCGGCGGACCGACGCGGGAGATGCTGGCGGCGGCGCGGCGGACCGCGGACCTCGAGGGGTCCCCGAAGGTCCGGATCGGCTCTGCCGCCGACTTCTTCGCCACGGCGCAGGCCGAGTACGAGTCCCCGCCGGTCTGGGTGGGCGAAATGTACCTGGAACTCCACCGCGGCACGTACACGAGCCAGGCGAACACCAAACTGGGGAACCGGCGCAGCGAACACCTGCTGCGGGAGGCGGAACTCTGGTGCGCGACCGCCGCGGTGCGCGCCGGCCACCGTTATCCGGCGGCCGAGCTCAAGCGCCTGTGGCGCCTGGTCCTGATGCAGCAGTTCCATGACATCCTTCCGGGCAGTTCCATCGCCTGGGTACACCAGGACGCCGAACGGAACTACGCCGCGGTCGGCAAGCAGCTCGAAGCGATCATCGCGGAGGCCGCCCGTGCCGTGCTGGGCACGGGCGAGCGGGACTTCCTGCTCAACGCCGCCCCGCACGAGCGCCAGGGCGTGCCCGCGCTGGCCGCGGCCGAACCGATCCGCGCCCAGCAGGCCGTGTCCGTCACCGAATCCCAGGGCGGCTACATCCTGGACAACGGCATCATCCGGGCCGTGGTGGACGCCGACGGGCTCCTGTCGTCCCTGATGGACTACGCGAGCGGGCGCGAGGCGATCGTGCCCGGGCAGTCCGGAAACCTCCTGGAGCTGCACCGCGACACGCCCAACGCGTGGGACGCCTGGGACATCGACGCCTTCTACCGCCGGAACGTCGTGGCCCTGACCGAAGCCCGCTCCGTGACGCTGGAGCGGGGCGGCTGGGACGCCGTCGTACTGGTGGAGCGGCTGGCCGGCTCCTCGGCGGTGACCCAGCGGATCTCGCTGCAGGCGGGGTCCGATTCCCTGTCGATCTCCACGGCGGTGGACTGGCAGGAAAGCGAGAAGCTGCTCAAGCTCGGCTTCGCGCTCGATGTCAGGGCCGACCGCTCGGCCTCGGAGACCCAGTTCGGGCACGTGTTCCGGCCCACCCACCTCAACACCTCGTGGGAAGCGGCGAAGTTCGAGATCTGCGCGCACCGGTGGATCCACGTCGCGGAGCCAGGCTATGGGGTGGCGGTCTCCAACGCCTCCAGCTACGGCCACGATGTGACCCGCGCGGTCCGGGACCTGGACGGCGGGACGACCACCACGGTCCGGCTCTCGCTCCTGCGCGCGCCCCGATTCCCCGATCCCGGGGCCGACCGCGGCCCCCACGAACTGAACGTGACGATCCGGCCGGGCGCCAGCATCGCCGACGCCGTCGAAGAGGGCTACCGGACCAACCTTGCACCACGCATGCTCAAAGGAGCCCACGGAGTGGAGCCGCTGTTCACGGTGTTCAACCAGGCCCTGGTCATCGAGGCGGTCAAGCTCGCCGAGGACGGCTCGGGCGACGTGATCGTGCGCCTGTACGAATCGCTGGGGGAGCGCTCCACGGGTCTGGTGAGGGCCAACTTCGACGTCTCCGCGGTCCATGCCGTGGATCTGCTGGAACGGGCGGTGGACGCCCCGGGGGTCACGGCCGGCCGGGATTCCGCCGAGCTGACCCTCCGGCCGTTCCAGCTGGTGACGCTGAGGTTCGTGCGCTGATGCCGGCGGTCCAGAGGCGCCGGGTGTGCCGCCGGCCCCGAAGCCGGGAAACTGCCGGTACGAGGTCCCGTTAAACGGCTGAGCGGTAGCGGTCCTTCCGGACCGCTACCGCTCATCCCCCCAATGGCGCTTGGACGGTCGCTTCTGCTCCGCACGGCTGACTTCCGTACACGGAACTGCTCCCGCTTTCACACAAACATGATTCTCGCACGGAATAATGATTTTGTGAATGCCGTGAGCGTGGTCCTTACGTAATGTTGCGAGCGCCGGCTCATGATCCCCGGTGGCTCTGAGTATTTGGGAACTGCTCTGACGGCGAGTTGCGGCACGTTCGGATTTCTCCTTCTACGTCCGGCTGGCCCTCGCCTTCCCGAGCCAAATCAGTGCAAGGCCCAAAATCAGACAGAGAACGGCCGTGTAGTTGAAGATAAACCGCAGGATTCCCAGGGAAGGCGGAATCACCGGGGACAGCAGACTCAGTGTGATGGCAACGGTGCCCACGACCATTAACCCTGCGCTCAAGCGCAGCAAGCCGGGCAGCCTGCTTGCGGCGGTCCTGAGCATTGCGGGCAATAACGCCAACATAACGTAGGCGGGGTACAAGCGTCCGGCGGCTCCGTAGTACTCCACCAGGGCGGCATGGTGGGCGTCTTTGGTAGCGAGGCTGACCAGTCCCGTTGACGAGCCGGCGGTGTCCATCATGAGGAAGACCACTACGATCACCAGGGATGCTGTCCCCAGCGTCACCATCCCGATCGGGCCGGTGATGCGCCGCGGGGCGTCCTCCGCGCCGAAGCCCCGGGCGATTCCCAGTCCGAGCAAGAATATGGCGGCGAAAATGAGGAAGCGGAGTACGAGGTTGGCTAGGTTCGTGCCGCCGAGTGCCCGATCGACGGCCATATACGGGGCCTCGATGCTCAGAAGGATCACCAGCGTCATCAACGCATAGACGAAGAACACGGATCGGTTCTGCCCCCGGAGCGCACTGGGAATGCGGGCGATGGCGACGATGCCGCACACAGCTAGAGTGGTCCATTGCAGGATGCCGATCATCCGAGGTTCTCCCATATCTTGTTGGTTTGTGCTTGTTCTTGCTCCTGGCGGCGGAGCGCCTTGCCCAGCGCTTGCAGCCGCTCGCCGGCCAGGGCCGTGAGCTCTCCGTCGCTCAAGGCATCCAGGGCCGATTGCTTCGCCCCAGGCGGCCAGCCCGCTTCGGGCTCGGTCATCAGCCCGGTGGCGACGAGGCCGCCCGTGAGGCCCACCCCCGCAGCCCGCGCGGTGGCAATCGCCAGCTCCGGGGACATTCTGTTGGCCGTCAGCTGGGCTGAATAGTTCTGCGGCGCGACCCCGGTGGCGGCGGACACGCGGTGCCGCAGCTCGCCGTCGTCGATTGCGTCCACCCAGTTCCGGACGGCAGTGGCGTGCGGGGCAGGGCTGAGCGCGGCCCCGGCCGGCGGTATGCCGTCACTCCCGCGGCCGCCGCGCTCGGGCTCGGACCGGCCAATGACCGCGCGCAGCAGGTCCATCGTGGCAATCTGGCTGACGAGTTCGGCCGGGGTCGGCGGTTGGCGCCTCCCGGCGAGTTCGGCGTAGTTCTCGAATGAGGACAGGTCTTCCAAGGGGCTGCGGTGCAGGGCACGGCTGATGCTCACCAGCGTGGTTTCGGCGACTTTCCCGCGCACCAGCTGTTGCGCCAGGGTGGTGCGCTTGATCCCCGAGATCCGGCAGATGTCAGCCGTGCTCACAGCCGGAGCGGCACCCTGAAGCCAGGCTTGAAACGCCTTGGCGGATATGGGCATCTACGGTTCCTGTGAAGTTGAATGGCACGGTGGCATCCGGCTTGCGCTGGCGTTTCGGTCTTTAGGTCTGGGGATTTTACGAGCTGTGCTGATTCCACTATGCTAAATGTTCGAACCCGCTGGTCCGTACACCCCCCAAGTCCGGACCGGCGGGTTCTTCCATGCCCGGCGGATCTCTGACCGTTTTGGGCCTCGGTGAGAGGATTGACTAATGACTGCAACCCTTGTTGCCAAGGACCTTTCCGGTGGCCACGACCACCGCACCCTGTTCTCCAAACTCTCCCTGACCGTCGCTCCCGGTGACGTGGTGGGCGTGGTGGGCGCAAATGGCGCCGGCAAATCCACCCTGCTCCGCCTCCTGGCCGGGGTCGACGAGCCGCAGGCCGGCACGATCAGCCTGGCCCCGGCCGACGCCTTCGTGGGCTGGCTGCCGCAGGAACACGAGCGGATCGCCGGCGAAACGATCGCCGGCTACATCGCACGGCGCACCGGCTGCGCCCAGGCCACCGCGGAGATGGAATCCACCGCCGAGGCCCTCGGATCCGGCGCGCCCGGTTCCGACGACGCCTACTCCCTGGCCTTCGACCGCTGGATGGCATCCGGCGCCGCGGACCTTGAGGAACGGATCCCGCCCGTCCTGGCCGATCTGGGCCTCGAGCTAGGCCCGGACGCCGCGATGACCGGGCTGTCCGGCGGCCAGGCAGCCCGCGTGGCGCTCGCGGCCCTGCTGCTGAGCCGCTTCGACATCGTGCTCCTGGATGAACCCACCAACGACCTGGATCTGAGCGGACTCGCCAAACTCGAGGCCTTCGTCCAGGGCCTGCGCGGTGGCGTCGTCCTGGTCTCCCATGACCGCGAGTTCCTCGCCCGCTGCGTGACCACCATCGTGGAACTGGACCTCGCGCAGAACTCCGTCGCGGTGTACGACGGCGGCTACGAAGCCTTCCTGGAGGAACGCGCCGTGGCCCGGCGACACGCCCGCGAGCGCTTCGAAGAGTTTGCCGCCACCAAGGCGGACCTCGTCTCCCGGGCCCGCACCCAGCGCGAGTGGAGCTCCCAGGGGGTCCGGAACGCGATGAAGAAGAGCCCGGACAACGACAAGATCCGCCGCGCCGCCAGCACCGAATCGTCGGAAAAGCAGGCCCAGAAGGTGCGGCAGATGGAATCCCGCATCGCCCGGCTCGACGTCGTCGAAGAGCCCCGCAAGGAATGGCAGCTTCAGTTCAGCATCGGCCAGGCGCCGCGCGCCAGCGCCGTAGTCGCCACGCTCCGGGACGCCGTGGTGCGGCAGGGCGATTTCACCCTCGGGCCCGTCAACCTCCAGCTCAACGCCGGGGAACGGATCGGCATCACCGGCCCCAACGGCGCCGGCAAGTCCACCCTGCTCCGGCTCCTGCTGGGCGTGCGGCAGCCCGACGCCGGCGCCGCGTCGATGGGCGCTTCGGTGGCCATCGGCGAGATCGACCCGGCCCGCGGCCTGCTGGCCAGCCGGTTGAGGCTCGGCGTCGCCGTCGAAGCCGTGCTTGCGGATCTCACCCCCGCGGAGGTCCGCACCCTGCTGGCCAAGTTCGGCCTCAAGGCCGACCACACCTCCCGTCCGGTGGAATCCCTGTCCCCGGGGGAGCGGACCCGGGCCGCCCTGGCGCTGCTGCAGGCCCGTGGCGTGAACCTGCTCGTGCTGGACGAACCGACCAACCACCTGGACCTGCCCGCCATCGAGCAACTCGAGGAAGCCCTCGAAAGCTATGACGGTGCGCTGCTGCTCGTCACCCACGACCGCCGGCTGCTGGAAAACGTCCGTCTTGATGCGCGCTGGAATGTGGAGAATGGAGTCGTCAGCGAACTCCAGGGCGCCGGAACGGCATCCTCCCCAAGGGGCCCCAACAGTACGGCGCCATCCAGCGGCCCGAAAGGCAACAACAAATGAGCATGGACCGGGTCGCGTGGAGCTCCCTGTACAACATCACGCGCGCCTCGAGCGGCTCCAAGCCGTTCTCGAAGGAGACGCTCAAGCGCGTGTTCAGCTTTGCCCGGCCGCACAAGGGCAAGCTGATCGCCTTCGTGCTGCTGTCCATCGTGATGGCCGTGCTAGCCGTCGCCACGCCGGTCCTGGCCGGCCAGGTGGTCGATGCGATCATCGCCGGCGCCGGCACGGATGTCGTGGCCGGGCTCGCGGTGCTGATTGCCATCGTGGCCGTGGCCGAGGCCGGGCTGGGGCTCGTGACACGCTGGCTCTCCTCCACGATCGGCGAGGGCGTGATCGTGGACCTGCGCACCAAGGTCTTCGACCACGTGCAGAAGATGCCCATCGCCTTCTTCACCCGCACCCGGACCGGGGCGCTGGTGAGCCGGCTGAACAATGACGTGATCGGCGCGCAGTCGGCCTTCGCCGGGACACTGTCCGGGGTGGTCAGCAACGTGGTGGCCCTGGCCCTGACCCTCGTGGTCATGCTGGGCAAGTCCTGGCTTGTGACCGTGCTGGCGATGATCCTGCTGCCGATCTTCCTGATTCCGGCCCGCCGGATGGGCTCCAAGCTCGCGGACCTGCGCCGCGAAGCCGCCGAGCACAACGCCGCCATGGGCACGCAGATGACCGAGCGCTTCTCCGCCCCCGGCGCCACCCTGGTGAAGCTCTTCGGCCGCCCCGATGAAGAGTCCCGCGAGTTCGCGCTGCGGGCCGGGCGGGTGCGGGACATCGGCGTGCGCACCGCCATGCTGCAGTTCACCTTCGTGACGGCCCTGACGCTCGTCTCCGCCCTGGCCCTTGCCCTGGTCTACGGACTGGGCGGAGCGCTGGCGCTCTCCGGCCAGCTGGCCGCCGGCGACGTCGTCGTGCTGGCGCTGCTGCTCACCCGCCTCTACGCGCCGCTCACGGCACTCTCCAACGCCCGAGTGGAAATCATGAGCGCCCTGGTCAGCTTCGAGCGCGTCTTCGAAATCCTGGACCTCAAGCCGCTCATCCAGCAAAAGCCCGACGCCGTCAAATCGCCGCCCGGGCCCCTGTCCGTGGAGTTCGACGACGTCCGCTTCGCCTACCCCTCGGCGGACAAGGTCTCCCTGGCCTCGCTGGAGGACGTGTCGACGCTGGACACCCGCGGCGGCGAGGAGGTCCTGCACGGCATCAGCTTCCGGGTGGAACCGGGCCAGACCGTCGCGCTCGTGGGCTCCTCCGGTGCCGGCAAGTCGACCATCGCGCAGCTGCTCTCGCGGCTCTACGACGTCGATTCGGGCGCCGTACGCTTCGGCGGCACGGTCCCCGGCGCCGGCGTGGACGTCCGCGACCTGACCTTCGATTCCATGCGGGAGACCCTGGGCATGGTGACGCAGGACGGGCACCTGTTCCACGAAAGCATCGCCTCCAACCTGCGCCTGGCCCGCCCGGACGCCACGGAGGAACAGATGTGGGACGTGCTGCGGCGCGCGCGCCTCGAGCCCATGATCCGTTCCCTTCCAGACGGCCTGGACACCGTGGTGGGGGAGCGCGGCTACCGGCTCTCCGGCGGCGAACGGCAGCGGCTCACGATCGCGCGCCTGCTCATCGCGCAGCCGCGCGTGGTCATCCTGGACGAGGCCACTGCCGCGCTGGACTCCACGAACGAGGCCGCGGTGCAGGATGCGCTGGGAGCCGCGCTCGAGGGGCGCACCGCCGTCGTCATTGCCCACCGGCTCTCCACCATCCGCGCCGCCGATGTGATCCTCGTGGTCGAAGGCGGGTCCATCGTGGAGCGCGGAACGCACAACGAACTCCTCGCCGCCGAGGGCCGCTACGCCGAGCTGTACCGGACGCAGTTCGCCGAAGCCAGCGCAGTGGCCGAAGAGGCCGTGCCCGAGTACTAGGCAGCGCGGCTGTGCCCGCCGGGGCGCCAGGCCCGAGGCGGGGCTCGGGTCGCTAGGCCGGGCCAGCGGTTCCTAGGCCGGGGCGCTGGGCCTGAGGCGGGGCTCGGGTCGCTAGGCCGGGGCCGCGAGGGCCGGCAGTACGTGGTCGGTTAGTAGCGGCGCCAGATCGTCAGGCAGCTCGGCGGCCAGGTCCAGCCACCGGATCTCGGCGATTTCGGCGGAGGGCCGGGCGCTCCATATCCCCGGGGCGGTGAAGACGGTGGCCTCGATCTGGGTGGCCGCCTCGTTGGCGGCGTCCGCCAGCCAGGTGCCCAAAAGCTTGAGCCGCTCCGGCGCCAGCACGATCCCCACTTCTTCTTCCAGCTCACGGGAGGCAGTCTCGGCGGCGGTTTCGCCAGCCTCGGGCTTGCCGCCAGGGTGCATGAACTTGTCCGTGCCCCTCTTGCGGACGGTCAGGAGGCGTCCGTCCGCATCGAAGACACAGACGGCGGAGACAACAATGCGCGGGTTCACTCTTGGGATCCCGGCTGCCCGTGCCCGGCCGGCGGCGGTCCCAGCCGGCGCAAGACGGTCTCAATCAATTGGTCCTTGGCCGGCCCGGTGACGTCCCAGCTGTAGCGGAATTCGTCCGGTCCGATCATCGTGTAGCTCACCCGGTAGGTGTCGGGATCGCACCAGTGTTGGTCGTGGCTGCTGCGCTCGGCAAAGCCCATGCGGTGGAAGGGCCGGCCGTCGGGGAAGTACATCTCCAGAACGTCCGGCGAGTCGGCGGGCCGCAACAGGTAGTCCCGGCTGGCCGGTCCGGTGAACGGCTTTCCGTGGACGGGGGTCCAGGAGATGGTGCCTTCTTCGTGGAAGCTGAGGGCGCCGTCGTCCCGGGGGCTGTCTGCTCCGGTGCCTATCTCAATGGCAGGGCCGTCCGTGCCGGAATAGCGGAGGACGCCGGTGAAGGTCCCGCCGGTGCCGGTGGCCCGGTCCAGCAGGGTGCGGTCCACGGACCAGGAGCCCAGCAAGTAGGCGCGGAGATCGAAAACCGGACTGGCGTCCGGGGCCTGGAAGTTCAAGTGCCCTCGATTGGAATCGAACCAACGACACCGGCTTTAGGAGAGCCGTGCTCTATCCACTGAGCTACGAGGGCGGGCGGCCGGGGCGGTCGGCCGCAGGGCCGGCCCGTTCGGACACGGTTATAAGCATACAAGGTGAGCGCGCGTACTACGCCCTTGGCATGCCAGCCGCAGCGACTCCCGGCGGGAGCGCACGGTGCGCAAGGCCCGTGGGGCACAGCCGGCCTAGGAGGCGCGTGCGTTCCAGCAGCCTGAAGGCAGGCCTCCATGAGGCGCCTGATGCCGGGCACCATTCCTTCCTTGCATTATCATGAGGTCACGCACTGGAACTTTCCAGTGCGCCGTGCGCGGCTGACATTTGCGTGCGACGAACCGCCGATTCTGCAGTGTAATGGGGACCAATGTCTGATTCGCCTGTCTTTCCATGCCCGGACGCATGCCATCCCATGACGGGCCGCTTCGTGGCCGGACAGCACCGCCGTCGGATTGCAGTCCGTTGACCGTTGAAGCCCTGGCCGGGCCCGAGGAGCTCACGTCCGAAGAGCCGGCGGCAGTGGGCGCCGTCACCGAAGGCGGCTCGGCTGACCCTATCGGGGTCCGCATGCTCGACGTCGGCATCATCGAAATCGCCCTGCCGGCGAATCAGGAGATCGAAGGCGCCGAGGCCCGCGTTGCGGCTGCCGCCGCCCGCGCCCTCGCCGCTGGCCGGCGCATGCCGGTGCTCCTTGTGATCACGGGGGTCGTCGGCATCAGCATCGAGGCCCGGCACGTATATGCCAACTCTCTTGCCGCGGCGGCGTTTGCCCTGGTGGGCGAGAGCCCCGTAGACCGGGTCATCGCCCACTATCTGCTGCGTTCGAAAACCCCGACGATTCCGGCGCAGTTCTTTACGTCCCAGACCGAAGCAGTCGAGTGGTTAAGGCAGTACGCGAGTGGATACTGATCCGCCGGACCCGCGGCTCCATTCACTCGTAGAGGGCATCGTTCGGATCGCTGGCGGCGACCTGACCACCAGGATCCCGCTCTCGGGTGCCCGGGACGACGTCGCCGCCGTCATTGCCGGCATCAACCTGATGGCGGATGACCTGCAGACCCTCTACGAGGAGCTCGAGGAACGCGTCGAGAGCCGCACGGCCATGCTGCGTGAGGCCCAGGTGGAGCTTGAACGCATGGCGTTGACGGATCCCTTGACCCAGCTGGCGAACAGGACCGCGCTCAATTCCGCGCTAAGCCATGCCCTCGCCGAGACGGCCCGGGGCGAAATGCCGCCGGCACTCCTGATCCTCGATCTTGATTCCTTCAAGGGCATCAACGACTCGCTGGGACACAGTGCAGGCGATGACGTCCTGCGGGTGATCGCGCGGCGGCTGCAGGAAGCCGTCCGTGAGACGGACACGGTGGCGCGCCTCGGGGGCGACGAGTTCGCTATCATGCTGCCCAAATCCAACCTCGTCCGTGCCCGGCGGGTGGCCAACAGAATCGTCAAGGCCCTCGGCGAGAGCCTGGACATCGGGGACCTTAGAATCACCTGCGGTACCAGCATTGGGCTGCGCGTTGCGGAACCAGGCCAGACCGTCGCTGATCTGGTCATGGAAGCGGATACGGCCATGTATGCCGCCAAGGCCCAGCCGCACACCAGCATCAAGGTGTTCGAGCCAGCGTTACTGTACGCGCGCCGGCTCCAGAGCGTCATGATCACAGAGTTGCGCGAAGCGATCCGCCAGGACCAGCTGACCTTGTCTTACCAGCCGGTCGTGGAACTCGCCACCGGCAGGATCGAAGGTGTCGAGGCGCTGGTGCGGTGGAACCACCCGGAACGCGGTCTCCTGATGCCGGACCAGTTCATTCCGCTGGCCGAAGAGACCGGCATGATCGTGGATCTGGGACAGTGGGTTCTCCGCCATGCTGTCCGCCAGTTGCGCGACTGGCAGCAGAATTTGCAAGTGGACAGCAGCTTCAACGTCCGCGTCAACATCTCGACGACCGAGCTGCAGAACCTGGAGCTGATCGAGCATGTCCGCGACATCCTCAGGGAGACGGGGGTGGACGCCTCGAACTTGATCGTCGAGCTGACCGAGTCGATGGCCGTCAACGGCGGCGCTGTGGACCAGTACTCGATGAGCGGACTGCGCCGCCTGGGCGTGAAGCTCGAAATTGACGACTTCGGCACCGGCTATTCCTCCATCAGTTACCTGCGCAAGTTGCCCGTGAATGTCGTCAAGATCGACAAGAGCCTCATCGATGGCCTGGGCGTCGACGAGGAACAACGGGACTTCGTCGCCGCGGTGTTGCACCTCATCCACGCCTGCGGGCTGAAGGCCCTGGCCGAGGGCATTGAGACCGCGGAGCAGGCGGCAGAGCTCGTCCGGCTCGGCTGCACCAGCGGTCAGGGGTATTACTTCGGCCGGCCAATGCCACCGGAGGGCGTCGTGGCGCTGTTCAGTCGCACCGGGTCAGAATCGCTTTAGCTTGGGTACGACGGCGTCAGTTGCCTCGTCAGGCCACAAAAAACGGCGGGCACCGGAATAGATTGCCGATACCCGCCGTC